>JACPRI010000203.1 GCA_016190065.1 Verrucomicrobiota bacterium | reverse complement strand
GTTCATCCACCAGCCGCTCCCGCTTCTCTTTGGCCGGCGTCGCGTCGTCCAGGAACGCGCGCACGCGTTCGGGCTTGGGCGGCTGGCCGGTCAGATCGAGCGAAACGCGCCGAATGAACTCCGCGTCTGTGCAAAGCTCGGACGGCAGCATATTCATTTTTAGTATCTTCGCGTTGACGTGCTTGTCGATGGAATTGAATTCGGGCGCGTCTTGCCACGCGAACCCGGTGCGGTCACCCATCACCGTGATTTCCTGGGTCGCGTACAAGCCCTCATATCGGACCAGCACCGCGCCTTCCCCTCGGCGCATGGCGGTCACGACTCCGTCTTTCACTTCCGCCACGTCTGTGTTGCTGCTCGATAAAACCGCGTAACGAGTCACGTCCCGCGCCGTGCCGTCCGGATACTGCGCGATCACGATCACGTGCTGAGTCATGCCGGGGAGACTGAGGTTGGCTTCGGACGGCAGGATATCCAGTTTGTTGGCCCGACCGGCTGCCAGATCTTCGTATTGAGTGCCCTCGGCGATCCATTGGCGGATCAATTGGTATTCGCTGGAATTGGGTTTGATCGCTTGCCGGCCTTCGTGCGGGACCTCACCGGTGGGTTTGAGCAGCATCAGGCTCTCATCGACAGCGACCCGGTTGAAGCGCCGGCCGGAAAGATCGTTAATGAGCGCGTGGTAATCGAATTCAGGGTCGTATCCGCGCAAGGAAAGTTTGAAGCCGTTCTTGCCTTTGGCTGAACCGTGGCACGTGCCCGCGTTGCAGCCGACTTTGCTGAGCACCGGCATGATGTCGCGCACGAAGCGGACGCGAGGCAATTCGGCCTTCAACACTTTGACATGGAGTTTCCCCGTTTTGCCTGCCGCCGACACCACGACTTCCGCCTCGCCGCTCTGTTTGGGATTGACGTAGCCGTCCGCGATTTCAACGGTTGAGGAATCAGATTTGAACGAAGCATAACCGGTCAAGTCCACGCGGTTGCCCGCCGTGGTTTTGCCCCAAACCAGCACGCGCCGGCTGTCGCGGCCGTCTTGCAACGTCAACGCAGCGGGTTCAACGGTGAGGGATTCAATTTGCGGCAGTGGGGGCGGCTTTGGCGCAGCTTCTTTTGCCGTGGAAGGGGCTGCGACGCTTCGAGCTCCTGTCACCAAGTCAAGAATCAGCAGACAGGTCCATAGCCTGAAGAAGGAATTCCGGGTCATCGTGCGCACAGTCGGATCAGTTTGGACAAGGATACGACTACCTATTTACTCGCGGTATTCGACTTGCGCAACGACTTTCCGCCGGAATGTCGGAAGATGGGCGTATCTCTGAATGAGGATGTGGTCCAAACTTCACCCTCTCTTCCATCGGATGGAGGAGAGGGACGGGGAGAGGAGGCCGGTTTGCTGGGATTTCCCCTCTCCTCGGTCCTCCCCGTTCGTTCCTCGCGGGGAGAGGAAGAAAAACTCCGCATCGCGACTGTCCTTATTCGGATACGTTCCCACTGGAATACGTCCCATACCCGTCCAAACACCATTCCCAAACATTTCCGTGCATGTCATAAAACCCAAACGCATTTGGCGCGTACCTGCCCCTCATCGACTACTGCCGGTCAGTGTACCGCCACTACACGCCGGGCAACAGGAACGGCAGTATTGGGTTCCGTCCCATCCTGGCCCCAGGTCAGCCGTGAGCAGAACAGCAAGCGGAGTTGCCCGGAGCCGACGTGGCTGAGCGAGGGACGAGTGGTCCCCGGCGCGCGGCCTTCCAGGCCGCAGCGGGTGCGAACCGGAAAGAGGCGTGAGATATTTCGAGTGCGTCGGCGAAAAAGAAGCTGCAGCCCAAGATGGGCGCGCGCCGAGAGCCCATGATTTCCTTGCCCCACACTGCTGCCGCGCCTACGCTGAGCGCACAAGGTTTTTCCATGAACAAACCCCCGCATAACCCAGGCGTGCGCGACTTGATCGAAGGCAAGCGCCAAGGACATTACCGCCAAACTTCGGAAGACGGACGTCGAGGATTCCGCGGCTGGCACGAGCGCGGTTATTTACCGCACTTTGACGCCCCTGGCCGCACGCAATTCGTCACGTTTCGCTCGGCCGATTCTTTCCCCGCCAGCCGCCGTTCCGAATGGGCCGCCTTGCTTGATGATTCATCGTAGTTTCTGCGCATGAGCACCGTCGAAGAAATCGAACGGGTGATCGAGCAGCTCCCGCGCGAAGATTTTGAGAAACTGGCTGACTGGATTGATCAGCGGCGAGAACGACACGGAAATGGACTGCCTGATCAGAAGGAGGCGCCCGCCGCGTCGAAGGAATATCCTACAGTAAAGCCCGCCGATCCGCAGGGAGCGCAATGGTTCTCCGAGATCATAGCGCTTTTCTGAACAGTTACGCTCCCACCGACGAGGGCCTCTACGACGATGCCGCAACCGGGTGAGATTTGGCTGGCGGCCATTCCGTTCACGAGCGGCGTGGCGGCCAAGCTTTCAGCAACACTCGTTCTTGCTGACTAAATCAAATCACGGTCTGCCGCTCGCTCCACGTCAACCCGCACGGCCCGATCCGATATCGGCGCAACTTTCACTTCGATCGGCAAAAAGCGTTTCAGAACCTCGATGTTGGTTGTGGTGTGAGCGGACAGCGGAAACGTGATAAAGGAACCGCCGCCCGCCAGCGCCAGTGGCAAGAGAAGCTGATCCGCCAGGTGCTCGCCCACCGGAACCTCCGCGTCCAGGTAACGCCGCACTTCTTTGGCCAGCCGGCCCGCCACGATCTCGGCGCGAACTCCCTGTTCGCCAAAACCCACAAACACTTCCGTGACTGATTCGCTTTCGACTTCGACGGCCACCACGTTGCCCGGCCCGTAGGATTTGACCTCTTCGATGCGCGTGGCGCCGATGTCGAGATCGAGTTCGCGCTTCAACACTTTGATCTCACGCTCCGCAATATGACGCGGAAGATTCGCCACGATGGCGGCGCAACGGCAATCGATCACGCGCCCGCGTTCCAGCAAGCTGAACGGCGCGAGCTTCGGCGCAGGTTCGATCGTCACGCGCATTTTCCCGCCTCCGGCCGGGTAAAAGCCATGGCGATCCAGCTTGGCTCGCACCCGAGGTCCCAGGCGATTGATAAGCGGAAGGTAAGTTTTGGCGAGGAACTCGAACGGAGGCGCCAGCGGATTGTGCGTTCCACCTTCCAGGAGCAACGCGGCCGGAGCCGCGGCGGTGAGCAGCGCCGGAAGAATCGTTTGCAAGACGAGCGTCGCGCTGCCCGCCGTCCCAACCGAGAAAGAATAATCTCCCGGCGCGACCGGCCCGGGGCGAAAAAGAATCTCGCGCGAACCGAGTTCGGCGCCTTCGACGCAGGCTTGCCCTAGGGCCGCCGCGGCTTCCACGGCCGCCAAATGCTGGCGTTGCAGACCGGGCTTCTCCCGCCCGGCCCGAATTTTTTCGATGCGAACTTCCTGCCCGGTCGCCAGAGCGAGGCTGAGCGCCGTCCGCAGAATCTGGCCGCCGCCTTCCCCGAAGGAGCCATCGATCATCAGCATATGGCCAAACTTTGAGGATTGATCCCGGCGGAGCGCGAGTTAGGATAACATGCGTTATTCAGGCGACGAACCCGGATTTGACGGGTTGATCTCATTGGACGCAGCTCGTTGACGCGTGTTTTCTCATTGACCGTCCGGGCCTGTTTGTGTCGAGATGACCGACCATCGTCCCTGTGGATGGACTGGAAAATGGCAAAACCACAACGCAATAACGGGCACCACGCATCGTCGGCGACCACCAAATACGACGCCCACCATCAGGTGCTCGACCGCACGTACGGCGCGCTGGCCGATTTGCGGCGCGAACTGGCGGATTCGAAGACCGCGGTTGCTGCCCGGAATGAAATTCTCCGCGCGTTTGCATCCTGTGCCGATTCCCAACGTTCCTGGCTGCTCCTGGAAGATTACTTCGAAAAGCTTTGTCTGGCGCGAAAAGATTTTGCCGGCGAGGACTGGTGGCCGCGCCTGCTTCAGGCGCAAGGCCAGACTCGGCTCGAAGCGCTGGCGTTTCTCTTCTTGCGCTCCGGCCGTCCGCTGCCCACCGAGCTTGCGCCGCACGCGAATTACGAGCGGCTGGCCGAAATGGAGCAGGCTGAGCAAGAACAGCAGTTCTCCCGGTTTTTGGACGACTGGCTCCTCCCGCCGGCTCCCGTCCATCTGGATTCTCCGCGAGCCGCGCTTCGCGTGGTGTGCGAAGTTCAGCCGCTGGACGATCAGCCCACGCTGCACAACCTGAAGGTGCAGTTCGCCGTCTCGCGCCCCAAAAGCGGAGAAAAACTCCGAACGGTCAGCGAGGTCGTCGAGCTCGCCACCCGGTCGGGTCATGAACAGGAGCTCTTTCCCCCGGCGGATTGCAACTTCATTCTTTGGCTGAAGGAAATGTACGGCGAGAGGAAGCTCGACAAAGAGTGGCTCGCGTTGAATGGAATGGAGTTGCTCCAATGGCTGGCGCGATGGGGCCAGACGCCGCGCCTGGTTCTCCCAGATCACAACCTGCTCGGTTTCCACGGACAACTGGCCGAGATGAGCCCTCACCTCGAAACGGAGGGCGCGGAACTTTTTTTCAGCCATCGCCTGACTCTGCCCGAATGCGAACCGCGACCTTTGGAAGGTGTGCACTTTTTTGCCGGTCATCCGACGCTGGTCCTCGTGAATCAGACGTTTTACCTGGTGCGCAATCCGGGCCCTCCGAATCTATTCGCGTCGTGGATCAGCGCGCCTCGCTTGCCCGTTCGCAAGCTGAGCCATCGCCTCCTGACGCACCTTCGAAAGAGCAGCGCCCCAAATGATCAGGGCTGGCAAACGCTGTGTGTGGCCCATCGGGCCGTGCCGCAATTCCTCTTTGAACTCAACGAAGAAACGGTGCGCTTGCGCCTGCTGGCGCGCAGCGAGATCGATCAAAGCGCCTGGCAATGGAGCGGCCACGAATGGCAGGTCACACACGCTCCGAAAAAACTGAAAGACAAACCGCAGATTCTCGATGACCCGCGGCTGGAACCCGCCGTTCATTGGCTGCGGCGCTTGGACTGGTTCACGCCGGAACCCGGCCTTTGGGTCGGAGATGCCAATGAGCAATTCCTCAATTCTCTCGCCGCGGCGTGGCCGGACCGGCCGGCGCAAGCCGAGTATCTAGGGAATCCCGCGTTTCACCGCCTGTTCTTGTCGCCGCGCCGGCTTCGTCCCAAACTGATCGTCCAGGGGAGCGGCATTGACTGGTTCGCCGTGTCGGCCGCCTGGGAGGCGGAGGGATTGAAACTGACTCCGGCTGATTTGCAGCGCCTGGCGAGCGCGACTGGACGCTTTGTGAAACTCCCGGACGGCGGCTGGATGGAACTGGATTCCAGCGCAGTCCGCGCCGCGCACGAGGCCGTGGCGGATCTGGGGCTGGATGGTCTGAGTCCCGTGGCGCAGCGCGTGGACATGGCTCACGCCGCGCAGTTGGACGAAGCAACGTTGGTCCGGTTCCAGGATCAATCCTCCACCCGGACCCTGCGCGAGCGGCTGGCGGAGTTCACCGGAGTACCCACCGTGCCCGTCCCGGCCTCGGTTCAGGCGGAACTTCGGCCTTACCAAAAGGACGGCGTCAATTTTCTGTGTCACCTCACGCGGTTGAAACTCGGAGGCGTTTTGGCGGATGACATGGGGCTGGGCAAAACCCTGCAGACCCTGGTCTGGCTCGCCTGGCAGCAAGAGCAAAACCCTAAAAAACGAAAACCGGCCCTGGTGATTTGTCCGGCATCGGTTCTCCACAACTGGCGGCGCGAGTCAAACCGCTTTGCGCCGCACTTGAAAGTATTGGTCCTGGAAAGCGGCGCCGCGCGGCACAATCTCCGCAAACAAATTCCCCAGCACGACTTGATCGTCACCAATTACGCGCTGCTCCGGCGCGACCTGGCCGCGCTCCAGAAGTTCGAGTTTCGGGCGATCATCCTGGACGAAGCGCAGTACATCAAGAATCCGGCGGCCCAAGTGACCCAGTGTGTCAAACAGCTCAAGGCCGATCATCGATTCGCGCTCACGGGCACGCCGCTGGAGAATCGGCTGTTGGATTTGTGGAGCATTGTCGATTTCGTGCAGCCGGGCTACCTGGGCACTCAATCGGATTTCCACGAGACGTACGAACCCAAAAGCGAAGACGTCGCCTGGGGCCACCAAATCGCCCGCCGCCGGCTGGCCGCCAAGATTCGCCCCTTGATGTTGCGCCGGCTCAAGAGGCAGGTCGCTCAGGATCTGCCGGACCGGATCGAACAGCGGCGGGATTGCGAGCTGACGGAGGAGCAACGCAAACTTTACCTGGCGGAGCTGCGCCGGAGCCGCGAGCAAGTGCAACAGACGGTCATCGAGAAAGGGCTGGCGAAAAGCAAAATTCACATTCTGGCGGCGCTCACGCGGCTTCGGCAGATTTGTTGTCATCCGCACCTGGTGGGCAACGACTCGGCGTCCGGGAAAACGGAGACGCTGTTCGAGTTGCTCGAACCCCTGATCGCCGAAGGCCAAAAAGTGCTCGTCTTCAGCCAATTCGTGCAGATGCTGAAATTGCTGGAGGAGGAATGCCAGCGGCGGCAATTCACGACTTATATTTTGACCGGCGAGACCAAGAATCGGCAGGACGTGGTCCAGGCGTTCCAGAACGATCCGAACGCTTCGCTCTTCCTCCTGAGCCTCCGCGCAGCCGGCACCGGCCTCAACCTGACGACGGCCAGTTACGTCGTGCTCTACGACCCATGGTGGAATCCCGCAGTTGAAGCCCAGGCGATCGACCGCTCGCATCGCATCGGCCAGACCCGCACGGTCAACGCGTACCGGCTGATCGCTCCGGGCACGGTGGAAGAGAAAATCTGGGAACTCCAGCAACGCAAGGCGCAAACCATCAGCGACGTCCTGGGCGAAGAAGGCTTTGCCCGGAGCCTGACCAAGAGCGATCTGGAATACCTGTTCGCGGAAGACTGATTCGGATTTCAAATTTGATATCTCAAATTTGAGATTGGAGAGCTGGCTGTCCGGCATGGATTCGAACCATGACAAAAGCCTCCAAAGGGCCTTGTGCTACCGTTACACCACCGGACAAACCTGGCGAAAAGTATCCCCATTCACCCCGACTGCAAATAGAATTTTCCGAGGGACGGAGCGCAGATTTCCAAGCTGCCGTCTCGCGGAATTGCATTCCGCTGGCTCCAGACACGCTTGGACGCACTGGAACTTGACGGGGCGCTGCCGATTGCAAACCGGCGGCACGGCAGAGTGCAACTCGGCGCTGCGAAGAATTCTCGTGCGCCCCCCGTGACTCAGCGCAAACACGCCGGTCTAACCGCGTGTGCAGACTATGGTGGAGAAGACGGCGCGGCGTTCGCTCATCCAATCTTTGAACAAAATTCCACTCACGCGCGTCTGACCGCCAAGGCACTATTACCGGCGGTCGTCGCTTAACCTGAAACTATCAAGCCCTTGGGCGTGTCATCCATAGAGTGCTGATGCCGAATCCAAAAACCAAGAAAAGAAAGAAGATCATCGCCTTCTCGGCCATCGGCGTGATCGCGATCGCCGTCGCGGTGGTGATCTTCATCCGAAAGCGCGAGAAGCCGATCAGCGTGCAAACTGACAAAGCGGCGCGGCGCAACATCACGGAGTTAGTCGTCGCCAACGGCAGGATTCATCCGGTCCTCCAGGTGAAGATCAGTCCGGAGGTGAGCGGTGAAATCATCGAGTTGCCGGTCAAAGAGGGGCAGCAGGTGAAGAAAGGAGACTTGCTCCTGCGGATCAAACCGGATTTCTACGTCGCGAACGTCAACCAGGCTGAAGCCAGCTACCGGTCCTCGCTGGCGGACAAAGGCACGTCCGAGGCGAACCTGATCAAAGCCGAGGCCGAGTTCAAGCGGAACGAGGAACTGTTTCAGCGCAAGCTCATTTCCGAGTCGGTCTTCTTCGAAGTCAAGGCGGCCTACGAAATCGCCAAGGCAACGCTTCAGAGCGCGACCCATCGAGTGGAGATGTCCAACGCGATGTTGGCGCGCGTGAAAGAAGAGTTGGCCAAGACCACCATTCGCTCGCCGCTCACGGGCACGGTCAGCAAATTGAACTCCGAACTGGGAGAGCGAGTCGTGGGCACAGCCCAGATGGCCGGCACCGAAGTGATGACCGTCGCTGACCTCAACGAGATGGAGGCGCGCGTGGACGTGGGCGAGATCGATGTTCCGTTGATTGCCTACGGCCAGAAAGCGCGGCTGGAGGTCGATGCCTTCAAAGACCGGAAGTTCAGCGGCACGGTCACGGAGATCGCCAATTCCTCGAAAGGCATGGGCCTTCCCGGCATGGGCGGCGGGGGCGGGGGGCAGCAGCAGGAAGGCACTCGGTTTGAGGTCAAGGTTCGCATCCAGGACAAAGAAACGTTTCGTCCGGGTATGTCCGTCACGGCGGAGATTGAAACGCGCTCGCGCACGAATGTTCTGACCGTACCGATTCAGAGTGTTGCCGTGCGGCTCCCGAAAGATGCCAAGACCGGGCCGAATCCCGGCGGGAAAAACGAAAGCCAATCCTCTACGAATTCTGGAACCACAAATTCCCCGCTGCCTCCGGAATCCATTCAGCCTCCCAAACCACGGCGAATTCGTCTGCAAAACCGGGCGCAAACAAGAAACCCGGCGAGCCGCCCAAACCGATCGAGGTCGTCTTCGCCGTGGACGGCAATCGCGTCAGGATGGTGCCGGTCAAACTTGGAATCAGTGACGACGCTTACCTGGAAATCACCGAGGGACTCGCCGAAGGCCGAGAAATTGTGTCCGGCGGCCACAAAGCGGTCAGCCGCGAACTTGAGGAGGGCAAGAAGATCAAGATAGGCGCCCCAGGGGAGGACAAGGGCAAGGAGAAGAAATGAAACCGGCGGCATCGGAGTGTTGGAGTAATGAAGTCCTGCGTGCTCTCCCTGAAACTCACGCCTTGGATAATTCTCGAATCGCGAAGGGTCCTCCGCTTCCTTTCCCCTCACCCTGGCCCTCTCCCTTGGGGAGAGGGAGAAGCGACTTCCGGCCTCGGTCAGGAATGGCGGCTCTCCAATACTCCACTACTCCAACACGCCAACACTCCCCGTCCCGTTCCCCGTGAGTCTCATTCGCATCGAAAATATCTCCCGGCGCTACCAGATGGGCGCGGAGATCATCTACGCTTTGCGGGACGTGTCCTTGACGATCGAGCGGGGCGAGTACGTCGCGATCATGGGGCCATCCGGATCGGGCAAGTCCACCTTGATGAATCTGCTCGGCTGCCTGGATACCCCCACTTCCGGCCGGTACGAATTAAACGGCGTCAACGTCAGCGAAATGGACGACAACCAGCTCGCCGAGATTCGGAACCGGGAAATCGGGTTTGTGTTCCAGACGTTTAATCTGCTGCCGCGCTCGAATGCGTTGCACAACGTCGAATTGCCGCTCATCTACGCGGGTGTTTCCACCGATGAACGGCGGCGGGGCGCGCTCGAGGCTTTGAGCCAGGTGGGTTTGTCCGACCGCGTTCACCACAAGCCGAACGAATTGTCCGGCGGCCAGCGACAGCGCGTCGCCATCGCCCGCGCGCTGGTCACGAATCCGTCCATCATCCTGGCGGACGAACCGACGGGCAACCTGGACTCCAAAACCGGGGCGGAGATCATGACCCTTTTCGAGGACCTTTCGGATAAGGGGAACACGATCATCGTTGTGACCCACGAAGAACAGGTCGCGCGGCATGCCGAACGGATCGTCCGCATTCTCGATGGCTTGATCGCGAGCGATGAAAAAGTGGGCAAAGGAGCCGTGTTGACTGCGCCATGAACATAGTCATCGAAACCATCGAAGGCCTGCGCATTGCCCTGGGTGCCATCTGGGCGAACAAACTTCGCTCCGGCCTCGCGACCCTCGGGATTGTGATTGGCATTGTCACGGTGACTTTGATGGGCACCGCGATCGAAGGATTGAATCGTTCCTTTCTCGAGGCCGTTTCCACGATTGGCGCGGACGTGCTGTACGTGCAGCGCTTCTCCTGGTTCATCGATTCATGGGAGGAATGGATCAAATCGGAAAAGCGGCAACGCATCACGCTCGCCCAGGTCAAAGCCGTCGAGAAACACATGCGCATGGCGCAAGCCATCGCGCCCTTCGCAGAAACACGCCGCCCGGTGAAATACAAAAACCGGCGCTCCGACAGTGTCACGGTCATCGGCACCACCGACCAGTTTCAATTCACCAAGGGCGTTTCCATCACGGATGGGCGCTTTATGACGGCGCCGGAGGCGGAGGGCGGCCGGCCCATCTGTGTTCTGGGCGCGACCGCGGCCACGAATTTGTTTTTGATCGAGCCTCCGGTCGGAAACAGGATTCGGCTCGGCCAGCAGCTTTTTGAAGTGGTGGGCGTGATGGAGAAGCAGGGCGACTTTTTCGGCGATTTCAGCGTGGACAATGCCGTGATCATCCCGCTCCAACAATTTGTTTCGTCGTTCTGGCATTATCCCGATTTTCAAATTCAAGTGAAGGTCCTCGAATTGGCGCGACTGGAAGACGCCAAGGAAGAACTGCGCGGGATCATGCGCCGCATCCGCCGATTGGCGCCCGGCGCCGAGGACGATTTCTCCATCGACCAGCAGGAGATGTTTCTCAACATGTTCAAGCGGGTGTCTCGCACGATCGCTTCTGTCGGTTTGTTCATCACGGGCCTGTCGCTGTTCGTCGGCGGCATCGGCATCATGAATATCATGTTCGTTTCCGTGACCGAGCGGACTCGCGAGATCGGCATCCGCAAAGCCATCGGCGCGAAGCGGCGCGCGATCTTGACCCAGTTCCTGATCGAAGCCGCCAGCATTTGCGTCCTGGGGGGAATTCTGGCTTTGTCCATCGCGTATCCGGTGACGCTGCTGCTCAAGAAATACCTGGGCGGCGCCATGTCGCCGACCGTGGTGGGCATCGCGCTGGCCGTGGCCGCTTTGACCGGCATCGTCTCCGGTTTCTTCCCCGCCTGGCGGGCGGCCCGGCTGAACCCGGTCGATGCCCTTCGAAACGAATAAGGTTCGCCCAATTGAAATCCGAAATCTCAAATTTGAAATCCCCCTGGGGAGGCCTGTTCCGGGCGGAGTTGGTGGAGAGTTTCCGCATGGCCATGAACGCCATCGCCGCCCACAAATTGCGCTCCGCCCTGACTCTGCTCGGCGTGCTGGTTGGCGTTTTCTCCATCATTGTGGTCATGACCGCCATGCGCGTGATGCAGTCGAACATCGAAGCCGAATTGAGCCAACTGGGCAGCAACACGTTTCAGGTTCGGAAATGGCCGGGCGCGTTTTTCGGGGTCTCTGATTTCGAGAAGTACTGGAGACGCAAGAACATTACGCTCCAGCACGGTCTGGAAGTTCAAGAACGCGCGACGCTGGCCTTGAACGTCGGTCTGGAAAGCTACTTCTGGGGCGGAGTCGCGTTGTCGCGCTTTGACAAAACGCCGCCGAGCACGCGGCTGATGGGGGAAACTCCGGGCAGTTTCTCGGCACGAAATTGGACCGTCAGCGAGGGCAGGGCCATCATGGAATCCGACGTGGAGAGCGCCCGCGACGTGTGTGTGCTGGGCGCAGGCTTGGCCAAAATTCTTTTCCCGTTCGGCTCGGCGGTCGGGGACCGCGTCAAATTCAACGGGATTAACTACAGCGTGATCGGCATCCTGGAATCGCGAGGCCAAATGCTCGGAGGGAACCAGGATAACTTCGCGGTGATTCCTGTTTCCACCGGCCTCAACCGCTATGGCCGCACCTGGCGAAGCCTTTCGATTCTGGTCCAGGCCCGCCACCAGGCCAGTTATGACGACACCATCGAACAAGTCCGGGGCATCCTGCGGGGAGTTCGCAAAGTCCCGCCGGGCAAGGAAGACGATTTTGAAATCTTTTCCAACGATTCCCTGATCGCACAATTCAAGCGCTTCACCTTCACGGTCCGATTGGGCGTCACGGTGATCAGTTCCATTGCGCTGCTCGCGGCGGGCGTCGGCATCATGAATATCATGCTCGTGTCCGTGACCGAGCGCACGCGAGAGATCGGGATCCGCCGGGCGGTCGGCGCCAAGAAGCGGAACATCATGAGCCAATTCATCCTCGAAGCGATCGTGCTTTGCCAGGTCGGCGGACTCATCGGCGTGGCCTTGGGAATTGTTGGGGGCAACGCCGCGGCGTACTTTCTGGAAGTCGCGCCGGTCATCCCGGTGGACTGGATCATTTACGGGCTGATGATCTGTTTGGTGGTCGGGGTGGTGTTCGGAACTTACCCCGCCGTCAAAGCGGCGAACTTGGACCCGATCGAATCGCTGCGGTATGAATGAGGCGTAGGACGTAAAACGTGATGCGTAATCCGTATTACGTTTTACGGCTTACGTTTCACCCCCCCGCCAACGCCCGCTCTAGCAATTCCTTCTCCTTCGCCCCGTAGGTCAGCCGCAGCGCCTCCTCCCGCGCCATTGGTGTCATTTTCTTCCAGGACTTCTGCAGGGCGTTGATCATCTTCGCGTCCTCACTTTTTGCGGCCAATTCCGCGAATTGATACTGAAGGAAAACCAGGCACAACGCGTCCTCCAACACGCGGCTGTCCGGATCGCTGGGGAAATTCTTTTTCAGATTCAGGTCCTGAACGCGCGTGATCACATCGGCTGAATAACCGGCCTCGCCCAAGATCAGGCCCGCCTTTTCGGCATGAAAGACTTTCAGATCATTGCGCCACTTCAGATAGCCCGCGCGCGTCATTGGATAGTTCGAACGCGGAATCATCCAGCGGCAAATGTGCTGGCACCGCGCCGCCAAACGGAGTTCTTCCGACGCATCCGGACTCAGTTTCAAGACCCAGTCCGTGAGCCTCTGGGCGTAAAGGAGCTCTCGCGCATGCGTGACCCCCGCCACCACTTCGACATTGGGATCGTGTGCGTTCGTTTCGTCAAAGCGCCGGATCGCCGCCTCGAAACGCGCCGAATCGCGGCCGCCGAGTTTAAAAGACTCTGGAATCGTCATCCGGATGAGTTTGCGTCAAATGGCGTGGCCAAGCAATGCGCTGCTCCGACCGGGCCGGGCGCTTTCAAAGCCGTGCGCGATTCGCCGCTGGCTTGTTTCAATTTCAAATCTCAAATCTCCAATTTGAAATCGAACAAGGAAAGGGCCGGAAACCGCAGCCCGCTTGCTCACTCCTCATTGCTGAAGATCGCCTGCAGCGTGTTCAAGTCGTGCCGCTGCGAAAACGCGCGGAACGATTCGTCCGGCTGCCGATGTCGCAAGTAACCTTTGAGGATTTTTTCCATAGTCGGCTTCAGTTGATCGAAGGAAATCCCTTGAAAGACCTGGCGGCCGACCGATTGATGACTCCCAAATCCACCGCCGACAAAAACGTGATAACCCTCAACCGTTTCGCCGGCCACTTTGACCTTGGCGCCCAGCAGGCCGATATCTCCGATGTAATGCTGCGCGCACGAATTCGGACAGCCCGTGAGATGAATGTTGATCGGTTGATCCAGTTTCACGCGCTTGTCCAGATAGTCCGCCAGTTCGAGCGCGTGACCTTTCGTGTTCGACGAGGCGAATTTGCAGAACGAGTTCCCGGTGCACGCCACCAATCCGCTGCGCAAGTTCGATTGGCGCCAGTGCAGCCCCATTTTCACCAGCGCCTTTTTGAGGGTTTCAACGTAGGCATCTTGAATGTTGGGGAGAATGAGATTCTGCCAGACCGTCAGCCGTATTTCTCCCGAACCATAGTTGTCCGCGATCTCAGCAAGCCGAAGCATTTGTTTCGGAGTGATCTGTCCGACGGGGATGGCGACGCCGACGTAGTTCAACCCTGTTTGTTTTTGTGGAAAAATGCCGACGTGCGAGTGGGCGATTCGTGGAGCGTGAAGAGCGTTCAGAGCGTCTGAGCGTGCGGCGGAATCCTCGCTCTGACGCTCGAACGCTCGAACGCTCCCACGGGATTCCATGGGCCCTCGCGTCAACTTCCACCCCAGCACCCGCTCCGTCTCCGACAAATATCGATCCTGCGTCCAGGTTTCCAGGAGATGTTTCAACCGCGCCTTTTTGCGGTCGCCTCGGTTTCCGTTGGCAATGAAGACTCGGACTATGGCGACAATGACTTTGAGGACTTCCTCGGGCCGGACGAGCACGCCGAGATCATTTGCGAATGCCTTGTGGCCTGTGGCTCCACCCAGAGCG
>JACPRI010000187.1 GCA_016190065.1 Verrucomicrobiota bacterium | reverse complement strand
GGCGCTCGCACCGGAGAAGTCCAGCAGGAGTTTTAGATTCAGGGCGACAATGATCGCGGTGACCGTCCAGGCCAGGAATTTGATCCAAGGCGGGTTGCCGAACTCTTTCATCCGGCGCCGGTCGCTGGTGAATTGGACCAGGGGGATGACCGCGAACGGGAGCTGCAAGCTCAAGATGACCTGGCTGAACACGAGCAGCTTGGCCGTCCCGCTTTCACCATAGAGCGCCGTGCAGATGACGGCCGGCACAATGGCCAGGAGCCGCGTGATCAACCGCCGGAGCCAGGGACGCAATCGAATGTTCAAGAAACCTTCCATCACGATTTGCCCGGCCAAAGTGCCCGTGATCGTCGAATTCTGGCCCGAAGCAAGCAACGCCAAGCCAAAGAGCGCGCTGGCAACCGGCACGTTGAGCAGCGGAGTCAGCAATCGCCAGGCGTCTTGAATCTCCGCCACGTCGTGCCGGCCTCGCGTATGGAACGTCGCGGCGGCCACCACGAGGATGGAAGCGTTGATGAACAGGGCGAACATGAGCGCCACCGTCGAATCGATCGTGGCGAATTTGATCGCGTCGGCCTTGCCTTTGACGGTTTGTTCGTACTTGCGGGTTTGGACGATGGACGAATGCAGGTAGAGATTATGCGGCATCACGGTCGCGCCCAGGATGCCGATGGCGACGTAGAGCATTTGCGGATTCCGAATGATCTCAAACCGGGGAATGAACCCGTTCATGACCTCGGTAAAGTTGGGTCGGGAAAAAATGATTTCCGCCAGGAAGCAGCCCCCGATCGTCAGAATGAGCGTGATCACCAGCGCTTCGAGGCAGCGAAATCCCCGGTTCTGCAAATAGAGGATCGCCAGCACGTCCAGAGCGGTGATGCACACGCCCCACAAGAGGGGAATTTTGAACAGCAAATTCAGCGCGACGGCGGAACCGATGACTTCCGCGAGGTCACAGGCGCAAATGGCCACTTCGCACAGCAACCAGAGCACCATCGCCGTAGGAGCGGAGTAGTTGTCGCGGCACGCCTGGGCCAGATCGCGTCCCGTGACGATGCCGAGTTTGGCGCTCAGGGACTGGAGAAGAACCGCCATCAAGTTCGAGACAAAGATGACGCTGAGCAGTGTGTAGCCGAACTGGGAGCCTCCGGCGAGATCGGTCGCCCAATTGCCGGGGTCCATGTAGCCGACCGCCACGATGTAGCCCGGCCCGGAAAAGGCGAGGAGCTTGCGCCAAAAGCCAAGATTCCGAGGCACAGGCACCGTGCGATAAACCTCCGCCAAGCTCGGTAAGGAACTGCCCTGGCCTCGGTCCGGCGCTTCTGGAACTTGCTTGCCGCAGTCTTCCCCCAGCGTGGGCCGCGTCTGGGCGCCTTCATCCAAGGCACGCTCCAGCGCAGACTTCGAGTCCATACCGCCAAACTGAGCCACTTTGGCGGCAGGGCATTGACCCAGATCAATCCATCCAATTCCCAACAGGAGAACACAGAGGTAACAGAGGCTGGGGATCCAAACACGGCCTTTTCGTTCGAAGCCACTTCGGTCACTGAAAGGGTGAGCGGTCTGAGCGGTCAGTGATCGCCGCCAGCCTCTGAATGGGGAGCACACGCGCCCTCGCGTGTCCCGGCCGGCGTCGCGTGCATCCACGAGTTGTCAGTTCCATTCGGAGCGCAGGCCCCAACTTCAGCGCGCCAGCACGGATTCCCTCTCCCTTGAGGGAGAGGGTCAGGGTGAGGGTGAGACGCCAGACAAATCTGAGTTGCTTGGATTCACCGACGATTCTCCCTCACCCCGGCCCTCTCCCGCTGGGAGAGGGAGAAGCCCGCTGTGCGCGCTATCACACCGCTCTGATCTGCCGACAACTTGTGGATGCACCGGCCGGCGCCTCGCCGGTCGGAACGAGGGTGAAAACCGCATCGTTCCGGCTAAGCTAAGTGGTCCACGAAAATCAGGGAGGGAGTGGAATCCGTCCTGACCAGTCCACGGGAAGGCAAGCAAAAGCCAAGAAACGGAGAGAGCCAGTTAGCCAATTGGCGAATTGTGCAAGCAGTGACCATGTCCGCTACCTCACAAGCTCAATACAAAGCACGATCCCGGATTATCAAAGCGCTGGCTCACCCCACGCGCCTGTTCATCGTGGATGAACTGTCGCGCGGTGAGCGGTGTGTCCGCGAACTGACCGAACTCATCGGAGTGGAGATGCCGACCGTATCCCGTCATCTCAGTCTTCTTAGAAATGTGGGCATCGTGGAGGACGAAAAGCGTGGGGCGCAAGTGTTCTACCGGTTGCGTCGTCTGTGCATTCGGAAATTTTTGGAGTGCATCGAAACGATGCAGACCAACAGCCAAGGAACCGACTCGTTATGAAACTTCAACTGCTCATCCGCCGGTTTGCCGGAACTTTCATCCTCGCCAGCCTTTTGCTGGCGCACTACCACAGCCAGGCCTGGCTTTGGTTCACCGCCTTCGTCGGCTTCAACCTGCTCCAGTCGTCATTCACAAACTTCTGTCCGCTGGAATCGATCCTCAAGAAACTGGGCGTGGGCGGTTCGTGCTGCCATGGCGAAAAACCCGGCGCTGCTTGCAGCACAAAATGACAAAACCACCCGAAGCGAATGGGAAAGCGCGTGGGGAGCGCACGCGCCTCGCGTGCCGTGGTCGGCGCCCACGCCGACCACATACGTGCGGCTGGCGAAGCCATTGTTTGGCGAATGAATTTCAACACCGGTCCGACCGGCGAGGCGCCAGTCGGGACACGCGCCTGCGCCGCCCGAGCGGCCTCGTCGTCGCGAAGGCGCGAGGCCGCGTGTGCTCCCCATTCGTTTCCGCATTGGTACGGCTCAGGGTAAGGGATCACTCCAATTTCAAGCACGCCGGGCTGGCACTCGTCGCGCTGCTGGCGTGCGCTTTCATCGCGCGAGCGTCGGACTCGTGGACGCTGGAGCGCGCGCTGGATTACGCCCTCGCCCATAATCCGGACGCACGGATCGCGCAGCAGCGCATCGTTGCCGCACAAGCCGGCCTGGAACAGGCCAACTCCGCCTTCTGGCCCCAACTGCAAATCCAATCCAGCTATACGCGCACGGACAATCCGATGCGGGTCTTTGGGAGCATCCTCAACCAGCGCGCTTACTCCGGCACGCTCGATTTCAACCGCGTGCCTGACGCCGATAACCTCAACACCAAGGGTCTGGCCACGGTGCCGATCTACGCCGGAGGACGAAATGTGGCGGGCCGCGAAACCGCAAAAGCGAACGCGGCGGCCGCGCAACAAGAAAGTGCGGCGGTTCGCAACGCGCTTGGCTTCGAGGTGGCGCGCGCTTTCCACACCGTGCTGAAGACCCGGCAGTTCATTCACGCCGCCGAGGCTGCGGTCCAGTCTCTCGAATCCAGCCGGGCTGTGGCCCAAAAGCGTCTGGACAGGGGCACGCTGTTGAAGCCGGACGTGCTGGACATCGAAGTGCGGCTGGCTCAAGCGCGGGAAGACCTTGTGCGAGCCCGTCATGCGAACACCTTGGCCGAACGCGCGCTGCGCAATCTTTTGGGCATTGAGGAAGGCGGCTTCACGGTGGCCGACGCCGCTCCCAGCGTGAGCGCGCCGGACTCCATCGATTTTTCGCTGCGTCCGGAACTGGCCGCGGCCCGGGAACGTGAGCGCGCGGCGCAAGCGCAAGTTCGTGGAACAAAAAGCGGTTACCAGCCGCGCCTGAGCGCCTT
>JACPRI010000186.1 GCA_016190065.1 Verrucomicrobiota bacterium | reverse complement strand
TTCTTTGATCGGATCCATTTACTTGCGGCTGGCGCCGCCGCTTTCGCTCAGCAACCGGGGGAGAAGCTCTGGGAGTTTCTCAAGCCCTCGGCTTGAACTGCGACTTCGCGCCGAACTCGGTGCGGAATACCAGATCGAGTTTTCGGAGGACTTGAAGTCGTGGACGCCATTCAACGTCGTCACGAATGCGGATGGCGCCGTTGCGATTGACGACCCGCTTCCGGAAGCCAGGCAACGATTCTACCGGGCGGTGAAACGTTGAGTTGAATTGGATGCCATGGCCAGATCGTGCTTGGCGCAGGTGTCACGCAAAGTCATAAATGGTCCGCATGCGTTGGACGACATTATCGAGATGCCTGACTCTCGCCTGCGTTTTCCTGGCCGCGGCTGGCTCCGCTCAGACAGCTTCCTCCTCGTTCAAAGTCGGCGCCGGCAAACGGGACATCACCCCGAAGGAACCCGTCCCGATGTGGGGTTACGGCGCGCGACATGACGCGCTGTCCACGGGCGTCCTCGATCCTTTGCTCGCCACCGCGCTCGTTCTGGAAGCCGGAACGAACAAGCTGGCCATCGTCGGACTGGACCTGGGACGCGCGCCGGCTGAAAAGTCTCTGCAAAAGGTTCGTGAGCGCATTCGAGCGGACGCCGGAATTCAGCATTCGTTCATCGCAGGTTCCCACACGCATCACGGCCCCGTCCTCGAACTGACGAATGAAGAGGGTAAAGGCAAAGGAAAGTTTGACGCGGCGCTGCGGTACTATCAGGAACTGGAAGACGCCATCGTCGCGTCTGTCCTCGACGCCAATCGAAAGCTGGCGCCGGCCAAAATGGCGGCCGGCTCGGTTCAGCTCGATGGATTCAATCGGAACCGCCACACCAAGATCGAACCCAAGCCCGTGGACCGCGAACTCGCGGTGCTGCGCTTCGATGATTCTTCCGGGAAACCGGTCGCCCTCGTCGTGAACTTCGCGGCGCACCCGACGATGCTTCCCGCGAGCACGCTCAAGTTTTCGTCCGATTACATCGGCTCGATGCGCTCGGCTGTCGAAAAGGAGTTGATGGCGGCCACAATCTTCATGCAGGGAGCCGCCGGGGACCTGTCGGTGAATCCTGGCGAGAACAAAGGCCCGGAAGCCTTTGGTCAGGCCCTGGCGCGCGAGGTGATCAAATTGGCGTCCGGGCTTTCGTGCAAAGAGATCTTCGAGCCGCGCCTGGAGGTGCGAGAAAAACGATTCCAGTTTGCCGCGCGCACGGATTTGAGCAATCCGCTGATCCGCGTTTTCTATGCCAATGCGTTCTTCCCGGAACTGGTTCCGAACTACGCCGACGAATACGCGGAGGGAGTGCGGCCGAGACTGACGGTCGGTTTATTGAACGGCGAGATCGCTCTGGTGGGCGTTTCCGGAGAATTCTTCTGCCAGCATTCGATCCGTCTGAAGGAGCGCGCCCGGCTCAAGCCGGTTTTCTTTTTCGGTTATGGCAACGGCTACCATCAGTATTTCCCGACGATCGAAGCCGCGGCGGAGGGCGGTTACGGAGCCGACAACGCCGTCGCGCCGGCGGCGGTGGGTGCAGGCGAGGAAATCATGAACGCCGCGTTGCTCTGGCTCTACGAGATGCGCGGCAAGCTGAGCGCTCCGCCGAAGTAGAGTAGGTATTCCGAGTGGAGCACGGATCACAGCAGATTCCTGAAAAAGGTTCTTAGCCGTGCTCAGCCGTGAAATCCGTGTTAGATGCCAATCCTTTGCTTCAGTGCTCTCCGGGCCATGCGCGCAATCAGGAGAGTCACTCCGAGCGTCGCCAGGAGGCCCAGGCCATAAAGGGCCCACTCGGCCGTAGAACGGTGTTGCCCGCTCGCTCCGGCGCGCGCCAGGGAGCCGAGGTACACGTACATGACCGTGCCCGGCATCATTCCGATCCACGACGCGAGCACGTAGTCTTTCAGCGAAACACACGTCAGGCCGTAGGCGTAATTCAGCAGCGTGAATGGGAAGACGGGCGAGAGACGCGTCAGAACCACGATCTTCCATCCTTCCTCCGCCACGGCTTTGTCCATGGCCGCGAAGGTTGCGCGTGTAGAAACTTTTCGCGCGACCCAGTCACGCGCCAGATGGCGGCCGGCCAGAAAGGCGCCGGTCGCGCCGAGCGTGGAAGCAAGGGACACGCAGAGGCAACCTTTGACGACCCCGAACAAAGCGCCGGCGCCAAGCGTCAGAATGGATCCGGGAACGAAGAGGAGGGTTGCCCCGGCGTAGATCAGGACAAACAGAACCGGTCCCAAAGAGCCCAGGCCATTGATCCCGTCGAGCGACTTTTGCAGCCAGGATTGGACGGGGAGAAAGCTTGTGCTTCCAATCGCCAGGATCGCCAGCGCCGCGCCGACCGCCCATTTCCATTTGCTTCCGAACGGCATCATTCAGTCGTGGATGCTTCGCCCAACAATTCCATTGGGAAGGGGAGCGCACGCGCCTCGCGTGCGGTGATCGGCGCCCTCGCCGATCACCGTTGTGCGCTCGGACACTACACCGTCGGGCGACTCTTGGCACACGTTTTCGACCGGCGAGGCGCCGTTCGAAACACGCGAGGCGCCAATTGTGTTCGGCATCGAAAATGCCGCTGGAGATTTCCCTCTCTCCCCCCGAGGATCGAGTGGGGAGAGAATCGGAGAGATGGGCCAACTAGACAAAAGCCGCCTCCTCTCCCCGGCCCTCTCCTCCTCCCAGGAGGAGAGGGAGTTGAAAAGTCCCTCGCGAAGATCCCCAGCACTTGCAGTGCCGAACACACTTGGCGAGGCGCGTGTGCTCCCCATTCTCGTTTGCGTTGCATATTGCCGCAGCCTGTGGGAATGCAAACAGGAAATCCTTGCATGAACTCCGCCTATCGTTGCTGGGCCGAAATTGACTTGGGCGCCTTGCGAGACAACCTCGCCTGGCTGCGGCGCCGCGCCGGTCCGCAAGTCAGAATCCTGACGGTGGTCAAGGCGGACGCTTACGGGCACGGCTTGAAACAAATCGCCGCGCTCCTGATGCAAAGCGGCACGGACCTCTTCGGCGTCGCGAATCTCACCGAAGCCAGAGCCATCCGCCAGGTCGGCAAGGGTTGGCCAATTCTGATGCTGGGAGCGTGCTTGCCGGAGGAAATTGAGACGGCGGTCCGAGACGCAGTCATGCCGACGATCTCCTCGATGGACGAGGCTCGGCTGTTTGCCTCGGCGGCGAAACGGCTGCACAAACCGGTCGATCTGCACGTGAAAGTGGACACCGGAATGGGACGGCTGGGGGCCACGATCAGGGATGCCGCCGCGCTGATCCGGCAGATTGAACAAATGGAAGGATTGAAGCTAGCCGGCGTTTACACCCACTTTGCCTTGGCCGAGGACGATCCCGGCTTCACGCGTCTGCAACGAACGCGATTTGGGCAGGTGATCCGCGATCTGCGCCGCACGGGCATTCACGCCCCACTTTTCCATTCCAACAACAGCGCCGGTGTGTTGTGCGAGCCGCGCTCCAATCTCGGTTTGGTCCGCCCCGGCTTGCTGGTTTACGGAATCCTTCCGAAGGGCCGGCGCCGCCTGCCGTCTGAAGTCGCGCCGTGGTTGCGACCGGCGCTTTCCTGGCGATGCCGGGTCAGTCTGGTAAAAGAAATCTCCAGGGGCACGCCGCTGAGTTACGGGCGAACGTTTATCGCGCCGAGAAAAATGAAAGTGGCGACACTCACGGCCGGGTATGGCGATGGTTACTTGCGCGCAGGGAGCAATCGGGCGGAGGTGTTGATCGGCGGACGGCGATGCCGCGTGCTGGGCCGAATCACGATGGATCAAATGCTGGCTGATGTTTCAGCGGTGCCGCACGCGAAACCAGGCGATGAAGTCGTTCTGATTGGCCGCCAGGGAGACGGGCAGATCAGCGCGCAGGATGTCGCCGATTGGTGCGACACCGTGGCGTGGGAAGTGTTGACGAACATCAGTTCGCGTGTGCCCAGAGTTTATCGAGGCGCGCAGGCCGCGTGAGATGGCGTACAGGACATTTGTTCCGTACGCGTACGGAACAAATGTCATGTATGGATGCAAGGCGCTCGTTCGGGTTCGACAAGATTCCGCCGAATCAACGTCTGGGCTACGGTTGCTTCCGCGGTGTCTTTCGCGAATAGACGAACCAGCCGACCCCAGCCAGTATCGCGGCGACGACCACGATGTCCGCCTGGTGCGAGTATTTCTGAATGACGGGCCATTGCTCGCGCAATTTCATGCCACAGACCAACAGGAAAGTGTTCCATACCGTCGCCCCGATGAAGGTCATGGCCAGAAACGGCGCCAGCGGCATCTTCCCGATTCCCGCGGGAATGGAGATGAAGTGGCGGATCACGGGGATGAAGCGGCTGATGAAAATCGTCCAGGAACCTTTCCGTTTGTGGAAAAACGTTTCGGTCAACTCCAGGTCGTGCTGATTGAGGAGAAGATATTGGCCGGCTTTGAGAACGAGGGGCTTGCCGCCGTAGTAGCCCATCCCGTAGGAAAGCAGCGAACCGACGATCGATCCCATGCTCGTGGCCCCGATCGCAAGCCACAGATTCCATTTTCCATCCGCCACTTGAAAGCCCACGAACGGCATCACCGCCTCGCTCGGTACGGGCGCGATCATGCTTTCCAGCGCCATCAGAAACCCGGCGCCCCAATAGCCGGTCGTGTCCAGGATCTTGACGGCAATTTCGGAAATCTTCTCGGTGATCATGGGTTACTTGAACAGCACCTCGGCTTTGGCGTCTTCCCGATAACTGATATCATGGCCGGCCACCCACTCTCCTTTCTTGAGATACTCGGATTTGACGTGCAACGTTCCGTCGGGGCGAAGTTCACTGGTCGCGCGCACTTCCGTCACCCCTTCTCCTTCCGCGGTGCCGCCGGTGACGAACTCGTGGCTGGTGATCAGCTTGTCTTTGAGGGTCATCGTGCCGGAGGTCCGGAAGCCGGCGGTCGTGAAATAGAAATAAACCAGGCTTTGCTTGGCGGCGTCCCACACGATGAGCGTCTCGCCACCATACTGGCCGTGGTTGATTGAGTGCAGAATGCGGACGGCTTTGCCATTCAGCGCGCGCTCCCAGCGGCTGATATCGATCATCGGTTTTTCCGGCGTCGAATTCTTGAAGTGGCCTTTCCAGGTTTTGCCCAGGAACGGGCGCAGGGGTTCCAGATGTTCGTCCAAAGCGACGTTTTCCGCAGCCAGGGACGTATTCACGGCCACGATGCCGCAGGCCA
>JACPRI010000185.1 GCA_016190065.1 Verrucomicrobiota bacterium | reverse complement strand
TCCTCAGACACCAGCAGGTCCAGACCACCGAGATCTACGCCAAAGTCGATGTGAGGGCCTTGCGGACACTGGCTCAACCTTGGCCGGGAGGTGCTCAATGACTCTGTTAAGTACGCGTCTGAGGCAATACTTGGATCTGCGTCGGAAACTAGGTTTCAAATTGATTCATGCGGGCGGTTTACTCCGCCATTTCGTGCGCTTTGCCAAAGAGAAAGGCGCCTCGTTTATTACCATCAAGCTGGCCCTGCAATGGGCCACTCAACCGGCCGATTGCCAACCGGCTCAGTGGGCCAATCGTCTGGGCATGGTCCGTCGAATTGATTCGCATTTTCGTGGCCAGCATTCAGACGGCGGAGAAACGGAAGCCAAGGGAAGAGCGGTGAAGGGCGTTGAACGTCGAACGTCGAACTTCAAAGGCCGTTTTTGCGCCGCAGGTGTGCTTCGAGTGGAGCAAACGCGCCGGGCGGATTGGCGCCGCCGTCCCAACTTTCCCAAAAGCGCGAGAGCGGCGTGCCTTCGGTGTGGTGTTTTTTCGTTACGTCGCCTTCCGACGTGCTGCCTTTGGGCTGCCAGTCTTTGCCCAGCGCCTGGCGCGCTTCGGTGAGCAATTCGCGGGCGCGCGATTCGTCACCGCGTTTCCAGGCAAGATAGGCTCGCAGGAAAAACCCGCCGACGGCTCGCGGATTGGTGCGGCACGCCGCCGCCAGACGTTGCTCCGCCTTGTCTTTTTCACCGCGCAGCAGGGCGATTTCACCCAGGACCAGCAAGGCGCCGGTTTCTTCCGGATTGATCGCGTGCGCCCGTTCCAACCGCGCCTGCGCGGATTGAAGATTCGCCGCAGAGGCGGACGTGAGCGCGCGCAACGTTCCCCACTGTTGATGCGCGCGGTGACTCTGGGGATTGAGGCGAATCAGTTCGTCCCATTGCGCGAGCGCACTGGCTACGTCGCCTTCCGAGGCCAGGCACTGGCCCAGGTAATAGAGAGCATCCTCGTGACGCGGATCCAATTCGAGCGCCTGCCGGAAGAGTTGAATGGCTTTGGGAACATTCTTTTCAAGCTTCAGCGCGTTCATGGCCGCGCGTTGTCTGTTCCAGAATTCAACGATCCGCGCTTTGTCGGCATTCACGGCCGGCGTTCTCATTGCGCTTGTGTGTGATTGGAGATTGGTTATTGGCGCTTGGGGATCAACGCTCGGCGAGAGGCGATGGGCGAGAGGCGATGGGGGTGAACCTTCAAGGTTTTCTTGAGCGGACGGAGTCGGGTTTCCGGTTGAGGAGCCTCCTTGTGACGAACGTGCATCGATTCGTTTTGGCGCCGTGTCGCTTTCGGTGATTTCCCAGGTGGTGTCGGCGTCCAGATTGCTGAAGAAATTCGTCTGTCCTCCAAGCCAGCGAATCTCCAGGCGTTCCACGACTTTCGCCGCGCCCAATCCAAAGTGAAGCGTGCGGCTGCTCTGCGAAAGGTAAGAGGCGCTCGACACCGTCCGTCGCAGGGCCGCTCCTTCGATGTGAGCGATGACTTTTGCGCCGTCGCCGAAGCCAAGCGCGGCGCCGTTTTTCAGACGGCTGCGCAAACGGACCTTCAGCCAGTGACCCGTCTGCATGTCGTTTCGCAGCAATTGCGCGCCTTCGCCCAGATGAGCGAGCAGGATGTCCATGTCGCCGTCGTTGTCGAAATCGGAGACCGCCAGGCCGCGACTGACGTGCTGTTCGGCGAGCGATTTGCTCAGCGGGGCAAGGTCGTGGAAAGATTCGCCGCGGTGATTCCAAAACAGAAACGGCTCTTGCGGTTTCAAACGTTTCGGGGCCGGGCTATTGAATTCAAGCGTGTTGCCGTTCGCGACGATCAAATCGAGCCAGCCGTCGCCGTCGAAATCCACGAACTCGGTGCCCCAACCCACGAACGGAAGCGCGATCTGGCCGAGGCCCTTCCGGTCGGCGATGTCCATGAAGCGGAGCGAGTACTTCTTCTTCGCTGATTCTGAAGGCGTCCGAGCCTGTTCCTGTTGCTTCGGTGAGTAGGTGAACGGGTCAGTGAGTGAGTGGGAAGGTTGTGCGTTTATAGCCGGGGTCCCGCCTACCCGTTCACCCACTTTCTCACTCACGCCCAGGAAATTGACTGGCGGAAGGTTCGTTTCGGCGGTTGGCGCATTGAAATCCGCCCAGACGTTGTCGTAGAGCGCATTCTCCTGGGCGACCCAGTGCGTGATGAAGAGATCGTCATCGCCGTCGCGGTTATAGTCGCCGGCGGCCAGGCCCATGGCGCTGCGATAGTCCGCAACCCACGCGGCGTGGCTGATGTCCTGAAATCTTCCGCCGACGTTCCGATAAAAAACATTATCCGAAATGTCGTTCGCGACGTAGAGGTCGAGCCAGCCGTCGTCGTCCAAATCGTGCCAGAGCGCGCCGAGGCTGCGGCCCGTGGGATTGGTCACGCCGAGTTGTTGGGCGACTTCGGTGAGCGTGCCGTCGCCATCGTTGCGGAAGAGAAGATTGAGCGCCGGTTGATACGAGGCGGGATTGAGCGTGTAGGGCACGAATGTTCCCAACTGTTCCGAACCGCGCGTCCGATCAACCTCGTTCTCGGCGTATTGGACGTAACCGCACACGTAGAGATCGAGATCGCGGTCGTTGTCGTAATCGCCCCAGGAGACGCCCGACCAGAATCCTTTCCGACTGGCGAAACGCGCCTCGGGAACGAACCGGCCCGCGCCGCCTTCGTTGTGGAACAGGAGCAGCGCGTTGTAACCCGAGACGGCAAGATCCAGAAAGCCGTCGCCGTCGTAATCGCCCCACGCCGCGCCCATGCCGTAGAGGCGGACTGACGGAAAGCCTTCGACCTTGCGAAAGGCGCCGGTGCCCAAATTTTCGTGCAGCTCGCAAGGCAACAACTGGCCGCTCGGAACATGGAGTGGACCGCCGGCGCTCACCAAAAAAAGATCGTCGTCGCCGTCGTTGTCGAAGTCGCCCCAGGCGGCGCCAGGCCCCATGTCTTCGGGCAACTGCGAAGTACGGTCGCCGGCAAACGTGCGGAAGGAAGCGAGTCCGGCGGCGCGTGTCACGTCCGTGAACTGCGGCCTGGGCGCTTCCGGCGGCAGTCCACGCGTGAGTGAACTGGTGATGTCGGGAGGTTTTTCGTCCGGGCGATACTGCCGGGGATGAGTGCTGAAGTAGGCGAGAATGCCGCCGATCAGGCCGAGCCCCAGCGCAAGCGAAAGAACGGCAGCGGTCGAGCGCAGCTTGCGCCGGCGCGGGCTGAGGCGCGGTTTGTCGCCAGATTGAAAAGTCTGACTGACTGAGTGGCGGTCGGAGTCGGAGTTCACTTTTGGGGTCAGCGTGGTTCGGGCAACTGGACACGACGCTTCTCCTCACGGCACGGGGCAAGCCAATAAAAACGGCCTCCTCTCCCCAGCCCTCTCCTCCCTTGGCAGGGAAGGGAGGCAGAATTCCAAGCGTCTCGACCCACAGTAAATCTCATTTCGCTGCCGCCACGCGGTCCTTCGGCTTCACCAGCACCGTCGCGGTGGCGCGGGTGAGCTCCGTGACCGGCGCCGTGAGTTTGCCTTCACCCAACAAGTAGTTCAGGAGGAACTGATCGATCTTCCGATACTGCAGAATCACCGTGATCTCATATTTGCCCTGCGCGGATGGGGGAGGCACCTGGAGTTTCTCTTCCCGCGGGCTGGCCGTGTCACCCGGATTTTGCTTCAGCACGCCGGACGGGCAAGGGATGGAGTATTGGACGGAATCCGAGTACCCCGGGAACAACGCGCGCCGATAGCGCACGCCGACCATTTCCCACAGGTTATGGCGATCGATGAGATTGCCGTGTTGATCCACCGGCTCGGCCTTGAACAGAAAGCTTCCCGGCTCGATGAAATTTTTCTCGTCCCGTTTGCCGGAGCTATAAATTTCTTTCCCGGCCTCGTCGGTGACACGAATTTCCAGCCAGCTCTGGATGATATCGAGCGGCCCGGTCGGAAAATCGTGGCCGACTTTGTTGGACGCGAGCACGACGCGCAGGGGAATCGCTTCTCCGGGCGCAACACTCTCCGGCGCGTTGAGGGCGAGCTTGACGATGGGCCCTTCCGCCCATTTGTCGCGGATTTCCGGCACGCTGAGCTTGCCCTGCAACCATTGCTCGACGAGACGGGTTTGTTCCTCGCCGTTTTCGAGCCTGAGCACCGCGGGCATCATTTGATTCGCGCCCAGGAATCGATGGCTCCGGTGTTTGGCGTCGGCGGGGCTGCGATTGTAGTCCGCGGCGTCGCCGGCCGCTGGATCGCGCGACTCCACCAGCGGCATGTGGCATTCGCGGCATTCGATGGTCCGTTGCGCGTTGCCCTTTTGATTCCAATGGCTGGCGGCCCAGTTGTCGTATTGATTCTGCAACTGGACCCAGCCGACGCGATTGACTTCTTGATCGATGAATTGCTTGTGGCACGCCGCGCAATATTCCGGTTTCTTGAAGGCGCGTTTGGCGAGCTTGTTGTGTTCGTCTGGGTAAGCGCGGATGAGAAAATCGCGCGCGAGCTGGCCCAGGCCCTGGTCCTCCCATTGCCAGAGATATTCGCGCGGCTGGGTGATGGTGTAGTTGGCGTTGCCCTGGATGTCGGTTTCGCGAACGGCGTGGCAAGCCAGACAGGAAACGCCTTCCTGATAGCCGTGCAGGCCGGTCAGGTTTTCGACGAAAAGGTTTTTCGTCCCGGAAAAGAGCGAAATGGGATCGTGGCATCCGCCGCAATAGCGCGTGGACTCGGCGCCATTTTGTTTGGCCATGACGGTTTGAATGCCCTGAAAAGCCGGGTCCATCGCCGCATAACGATGGGCGCTCGGCAGCCATTCCTGGACGATCTGTTCATGGCAGCCGGCGGTGCCGCAGGTTTTGGACCCGGCCAACGAGCGGGCATCGAACGCGCCCCCGGAATCGGTCCGCGCCAGGCTGGGCGCAAACGGGCGATTGGTGCCGTACAGGTAATTGTAGTCTGTAGGAAATTCGTTCACGTATTGTGAACCGGAATAAGCAAGCGTGAGCGCGCCGATCAGCAGCAGTCCAACGACGGTTGCGCCGAAGGTCCGAATCAAGTAACCCACTGCTTGCGGAGTTCGCCCTTCCCGCCAGGCGCGCAAGAAAGAGAACAGCACATGCGGCAAAATCGTGCCCAGGGTCGCAAAGGTGGAATAGAGATGGACGTTCCGCCAGACCACCGAAGTGCGCGTGCCCAGTAAAGCCTGCCAGGTGAGCACAATCCCGGACAGCGCACAAACGACCAGCGCCAGCAGACCTACGTAGCCCAGGAGCAAAACGTGCGAAGCGGAATATCGGCCGTAGTCCTGCAAGTGGCGAGCGCAGTACCACGCCAGCGGAAACAGAATGGCGACGCCGGCCACCGTATGGACCAGAACACTCCATTGGATCGCGGGATGAAACGGGAAGAACGTGATCGCCAGGCCGGAGATCGCTTCAAAGAGCAAGCTCGCCATGGCGAATCGGGCCAGGAACGAAGTCCATCCCGTTCGAACGCGAGCAACGGAGTTGGGTAGCTTTTCCATAGGCATCGAGGTTCGTGGTCGTGTCAGGTCAAAACGGCGCTCCGCCAGATCAGTGGATCAGGCAGACGGAAGCCGATACGCTTGGAAGATTACCGCCGCGCCCGGAACTCAACTTTGACAGAGGTCAAGGGAGCGGCCCCATGGTTCGGGTGGGTTCCTGCGTTTGGAGTGCAGTTTTCGCATGATTGAATCCTGGCCTTGGTGCGTCTAATGTGGGTTTGCTGATTATTGTTGTGCATTCATGAAAACGAAAATCCTTTTGGTCCTCTCGCTTGCCCTGAACGCCGTTCTGCTCGCGATGTGGGCTCGGCATTCGAATCCGCAACGCGTGGACGAACCCCCCGCCGCCGAAGTGCGAATCGTGACCAACACCGTGGTGCGAAAAGCGCCGGCCAGTTCCCGGACTGTCGCGCAACCGACGGTCCTCCCGATGGATTGGCGGTCGATCGAGTCCGCGGATTACCGGACTTACATTCAGAACTTGCGCAAGGCCGGTTGTCCGGAAGAAACCATTCGCGACATCATCATCGCGGACGTCAACAAGCTCTACGCTTCCCGGTGGCGAGCGGCGCATCCGGCGGATCCGAACTGGAAATATTGGGAAGCGGAGGGCAAGTCCGGAAAGGAGGAGCGCCAGCGCAAACAGGAACGCGCCGCGCTGGAACAAGAAAAGCGCGCGCTGATTCGGGAACTGCTCGGCATCGACCTGGAGCAAGAGACACGGAGCTACGCGCTGGATTCGGGTTTCGACAAACAAGAGCGGGCCTTGAGCTTTTTGTCCGTGGAAAAACAAAATCAAATCCGGGAGTTGCAGGCCAGATTCAAGGCAGCTTCGGCGGCGATCTCTCCGGCCGAAGGAACGGGAAAGGAGAGCAAGGTGGAAATGCAGCGGAGAATGGCCGGTCTGGAGAAACAATATCAAGCCGAGCTGCGGCAGATTCTGACGCCGAGCGAACTCGAGGATTACGAACTGCGCAGTTCGAGCCTGGCCTCGAAGTTGCGGAACGAATTGAGCGCGTTCGAGCCTTCGGAACAGGAGTTCAAACAGCTTTTCAAATTGTATCAGGGCCTTGAAGAGCAACGGGCGAGTTTTCCGGGCAAATGGACCGAGGAGCAGCAGGACCTGGCCCAGCGCCAGGTGAAAGAGCAAGCCAGGCAGTTGTTGGGCGACGCGCGTTTCGACGAGTTCCAGCGCGCCCGCAGCGAGGAGTACCTGGACGCGGTCCGCACCGCGGAGAAGATGGAATTGCCGAAGGACGCGGTTGATCAGATGTACCAAATCAACGTCGCCTTGCGAGAACAGGTCGAAGCCGTGCGGGCCAATCCGAACTTGAACGAGAGGGAGAGAGATGCGCTCGTCCGCAACATCAAAGAGGAGCGGCAGCGGGCGCTGGCGGAATTTGCGCAGGCGAAGCAGGGGCGCACGAAGCGTTAATGATTTCGCCGAATCGGGCTGCACGGGCCGAGTCGTTTGGAGTCGTTTTGGAGTGCGGGGAGAGGCGGAGCGATTCACCGCTTTGGCTCCGCGGCTTCAAGCTCGTTGGGCTCACACTAACGTCCGGCTCCTATCCAAAGCGGCGACTTCGCAGACTCCGGGCCGCAGTCCAAAACCAGGCCATGCTTTCGGTTTCTCGGTAAGGACGCGTTCCACCGCGTCCCTGATGTCGGTCGTTGGTCGGTCGTTGGACTGCCCGCAAAGTTTGGAACGGAGCGGAATCCGTCCTTACCGCGTTTCCAGAGAGATGGCCGCGATTGATCTGTGTCAAAGTCTTCCCCGGTAAGGCGCAGTCTAATTCCTGGGTTTATCAAGCCCGGATCCGATGAAATCTGTTTCATGAAAGCCAAAAGTATTCGCCTGAAAGCGACATTGTTCCTGCTCTTGGTTTGCGCGCCTGCCGACGCGGCCGAAGAGGCAAAGGCATTGAACCGCGTTCCCATCCCCTCGGGCACAGAGATTCTCGCCAAACTGAGTAAGACTCACCCGCGCCTGATGGTTTCCTCAGCCGACGAGTTCACTCAGTTGAAGCGGCGTATCTCGGAGAATCCAATCCTCCCCAACTGGCAGGCGAAGCTCAAGGAACGCGCGCTGCGCATTCTCGCGGATCCGGTCTCGCGCTACGAAATCCCAGACGAGTTGCGGCTTCTCAGTACCAGCCGGCGCGTGCTCGATCGCAGCTACACACTCGGTCTGTTTCATCGATTGGAAGGCGACCCGCGTTACGCGCAACGGCTCTGGGAGGAGTTGGAGGCCGCGGCCGCTTTCCCGGATTGGAATCCCCGGCACTTCCTCGACACCGCCGAGATGACTCACGCTTTTGCCATCGCTTACGACTGGCTATTCGACGTCTGGTCGGCGGAGCAACGACGCGTGATCCGGACAGCGATGGCGGAAAAGGGATTTCAGCCGGCCCTGAAAACTTATCGCGGCACCGGAGCCTCGTGGCACAAGGCCCGCCACAATTGGAACCAGGTGTGCAACGGAGGAATCGGGATCGGTGCGTTGGCACTCGCGGACGAAGAACCCGAGCTGGCTGGGGAGATTCTGCACGCGGGGCTCGAATCGATTCAACTGGCGATGGTGGAGTTCGCGCCTGACGGCGCGTGGAAAGAAGGGCCGGGTTACTGGAATTACGCCACGTCCTACAATGTCGCCTTCCTGGCCGCGCTCGAGACGGCTCTCGGAACCGACTTCGGCCTGTCGCGGATTCCCGGCTTCGCCGACACCGGCTATTTCCCAATGTATCTAACCGGTCCGCTGGGCCGGACCTTCAACTACGCGGACGGCAGCGATGGAACGATCCGGGCCGCGCAAATGCATTGGCTCGCGCGAAAGTGCGAGCGGCCGACGTACGCGGATTACCAAACGCGAGTAGTCTCGCCATCGGCGCTCGATTTGATCTGGTTCCGTCCGACAGCCTCGGCCTCTCACGCACAAGATCCGCCGTTGGACAAATATTTTCGGGGCGCAGAAGTGGCGACCTTTCGGAGCGCGTGGCAGGAACGCGACGCGGTGTTTGTGGGTTTCAAAGCGGGAGACAACAAAGCCAACCACAGCAATCTTGACCTTGGCACGTTCGTCCTCGATGCGCTCGGGACACGGTGGGCTTTGGACCTCGGCGCGGACAACTACAATATGCCCGGCTACTTTGGGAAACAGCGCTGGACTTACTATCGGATGCGCGCCGAAGGCCACAACACACTCGTGCTGAATCCGGGCCCGGCGCCGGATCAAGAACCTTCGGCGGCTGGCCGGATCACTCGGTTTCAGTCTCGCCCCGAGCGCGCCTTCGCCATCGCCGATTTGACGGCGGCCTATGCGCGACACGCTCAGAAGGTGTCGCGCGGGGTCGCTTTGTTGGATCGCCGGCAAGTTTTGGTGCAGGATGAAGTTCAATCGGAGCAGTCGGCGGACGTTCGATGGTTTCTGCACACACCAACCAAAGTGGAACTCAGTGAAGACAAATCGGCGGCAACGCTGACCCAAGGCGACGCGCGGCTCTGGGCGCGGATTCTATCGCCGGCGGGCGCGGCGTTCGGGGTGATGAAAGCCGAACCGCTGGAGACTTCGCCGAAGCCGGCGGGCCAAGCGCAGAATGCCGGCATCTCCAAACTGACGGTTCAGCTCACGCGCAGCAAAGAGACTCGGCTCGCGGTGTTGCTTGTGCCGTTGCGAAATGGCGAACCGGTCCCGGCGAAACTGCCAGCGGCGGTCCCGCTCGCGGAATGGTAAACGCGGGCTCGGGAGTCCGGGTGTAGCGCAGATTTTCAATCTGCTGTATCGCCGAATTGCATTCGGCAGGCACTCGACTGGCCCGACGCGCTGCGGATTGCAAATCCGCGATACGGCAGAGTGCAACTCTGCGCTACGAGTACGTTTGTTTTTCAACAGAAGGCAACGAAGGGAACGAAGGTTCTCTTTGTTATCTTCTGTGGAAAAGTCCACAAAAAGCTTTATGAAGACAAAGTTTAATTCGTTCGGCAGTTTGCTCGGCTTGTTGTTTCTCGATTTGGTCTGCCATCCAATCCTCGCGGATCTGGTCATCACCGAAAAGGGCCAGAGCAAATATCGGATTGTCATTAGCGCCCAGGCTATTCCTTCCGAGCGATACGCCGCGGAGGAATTGCAGAGTTACGTGCAGCAGATCGGCGGGGTGAAGTTACCCATCGTCATCGACCAGGAACCGACCAGTGCTCAGGAGATTTTACTTGGGGATAATGCTCGGCTCCGGAAGCTCGGCCTCGGCATCGACTTCACAAAGCTCGGCACGGATGGCGTCGTGCTGCGGACGCATCGGGATCATTTCATCATCGCGGGCGGCAAACCGCGCGGCACGTTAAATGGAGTCTATACATTGCTCGAAGAAAAACTCGGCGTGCGATGGTTCACGCCCGAGGTGGAAGTTGTCCCCAAACGCGAAAGCATCAAGGTGCCCGAATTGAATGAGACGCGAGTCCCGGCGCTGCAATATCGCGAGGTGTTCTGGACTGAGATCATGCGCAACGCGGACTTCGCCGCGCGCCATCGCTTGAACGGCCAGCATTACAAGCTGGCGGAGAAGCACGGCGGCCGGGCGGCGGTGTATTTTCCGTTCGTCCACAGCTTCGACCTGCTCATCCCGCGCGACCTTTACAAAGATCACCCGGAGTATTTTCCGTTGATCAACGGCCAGCGTGCCACTGGCTACGTGCAACGGTGCCTTTCGAATCCCGATGTGCTCAAGCTCGCCACGGACCGCGTGCGTCAATGGATCAAGGAACATCCCGACGCCACGATCATCAGCGTCTCGCAAAACGACACGGGAAAGTGGTGCCAGTGCGAGCTGTGCAAAGCGCTCGATGACGCGGAAGGCAGTCCCGCGGCTTCGATGATCCGCTTCGTCAACGCCATCGCGGAAGCGATGGAAAAGGATTACCCGAACGTGCACATCGATACGCTGGCTTATCAGTACACCCGCAAGCCGCCGAAAACGCTACGCCCGAGAAAGAATGTTATCGTCCGCTTGTGCTCGATTGAGTGCTGCTTTGCGCACCCGCTGGAGCGTTGTCCGTCGGCGGAGAACCAGCGTTTTCGCGACGACATCGTCGCCTGGGAGCCGATTGCTCCAGCGTTGTATGTTTGGGATTACACGCCCAACTTCGCGCATTATCAGCAGCCCTTCCCGAACTTCGATTCCCTTCAAGCCAACGTCCGTTTCTTCACGCAGCACGGGGTGAAAGGTTTGTTCGAGCAAGGGAATTATTCCTCTGGCGGAAATGGCGAGATGGGGCCGCTCCGCGCCTACGTATTGGCGAAGTTGCTGTGGAATCCGGAGACGGATGTGCGCCGGCACGCGGAGGAATTCCTCCAGGCGTACTATGGCAAGGCGGCGTGGCGCCTTCACGATTACCTCGAACACATGCATCGGTCCGTGCGGGAGAAGGGCTACCACGCGCACATCTTCGAGGCACCGACCATGCCGTATCTCAGCTCGGAAATTATGGAGGAAGCGGAAAGGATCTTAAACGAGGCCGAAGATCTTGGAGAGGACGAGACGATTCGTTTCCGCGTGCAGGTGGCGCGGCTGCCGGTGTGGTACGTGAAGCTCGCGACCAAACGAGTTGTCGGCGACCAGCGAACCGAGTTGCTGCAAAAGTTTTTGGCCGTGGCGCGGAAAGCCGGCATCTCGAACATCAGCGAAAGCAAAACGCTGGATGCCTGGGCCAAGCAAATGGGGCAGTGAGTCCGCCGCGAAGCGCGCAGCGTGGCGAGCCGCAACTCAAGGAACCACGGATTACACGGATCACACGGAGAGGAGCGAATGAATGGATTTCGTATCCGTGTTCATCCGTGCTATCCGTGATTAACAAATCCTCCTGATTCAGACCGTTCTCCTCTAGATCAATTCGATCCCGGCGCCGTTTTGTGCGCATCGCCAGGCGGCGGGCCATTCGATGAAGCGCCCGACTCTCGTTGGGGTTGCGACCACAGGCGCACGCCGTCGCGGCTGCGATTTTCGAGCGTCCAGGTCAGGCCGAGCTTTCCGGATTGAAATTTTTCCACGAAGGGCGCGCCATTCTGAATCCAGCGCACGAGCTGCAAGATTTCTTCGGCGCTGAGGCATGGTTTGCCCTCCGGAGGCATCGCCTCGTCATGGTCGCCTGGCAGCAGCATGCGGCGGACCAGTTCACTGTGCAAAGGATCTTTGGGCCGAATAGCCTCCAACCCGCTCTCGCCGCCCTTGAAAGCAATGGCTGTTTGGTCCAGACGGTAGGCGCCCTTTTGCTTTTCGGGGCCATGGCACGCGATGCACTTCGCCTCGAAGATCGGTTGAATCGTCTCCACAAAAAGCTTTTGGTCCGCGTTGAGGGTCGTCTCTTGTTCGGTCTCCCCGGATTCGTCTTCTTCCAGCAAAGCCTTGACGAACTGAGGCGCGTTTTGGACGAGGTACTTCGCGCCATGCGTCAGGTTTCCGCCGAGATGGCCGCCGATCACCAACGCCACCAGGGAAAGAATCAGGCACGTGCGATAGCCGGTTTGAACAACGCGGTTGTTCTCGCGGCCGCGCCGCCAGCGGACTTGAAGGAACAGCGTCAGCAGTGTCAGCAGTGGAATCGCCAGGCCGAAGACGCGGTGCAACGCGAGCGATCTCCCGTCGTAACCCCCGCTGCCGGCACGCATCAATCCCAACGTCGCGGCGAGAATCCCACTGATCAGGCTGAGCAGGATGACCAGCGTCGTGATTTGGCGCAGTTCGCGACTGGGACGCCACCATCCGTAAAGTTCGAGGATGAACGCCAGGGTCAGGAAACCGATCGGATAATGCAGCACGACGGAGTGGAACGGGGCCAGGAATGGGCGCCATTGAAAAATCCGCGCCGACGCCGGGCTGGCGGCGGGCGCAGGATTCCCGCTCTCGGCGACGAAGCGCGCGTTTGACGCAGCGCAGATTTTCAATCTGCCGTATCGCCGGATTGCATCCTGCAACGCGCCTGACAGCTCAGTTACGTTCCGAGCAGCTTGAGCTCCGCCGATCATAAATCGGCGATACAGCAGCCTTGAAGTCTGCGCTACTTTCGAGGGCTCGCCAAACGCCGATGCGGCGGAAGCTCCGGGCAAGGCCCACGCCGTCATCAGGAAGAAAACCGCGATCCAAAGGAACTTGACCGATGCAAGCATGGCCCCCCGATCCTCTCCCGGTTCGTGCCTCGTGGAGAGCCTCCATGACCAGGAAATCGTGCATTGGGACCCTGAACCCACTCCTTCCCCTCCTGAGAGAGGTGCAGGGGTGGGTTGGTTCATGGAAAGAGGAAGCAGAGCAGAGGTCGCCGCACGATTTAATTCACCAGCAGTCGGGAAGGGGTGAGGGGAAAGCGCGTGTGGGCTGGACCGAGCGGTCATTTCCATGTTGGGTCGCAGGAACACTCCCGCTACAGATTCCAGTAAGCCGGCAGATTGGGCTTGGTTTCGGCCAGGATCTCGAAGATCGCGCGCCTGGATTCAGTGGGAATCTTCTGGTATTCGGCACTGCGATCTTCCCCGGTGAGAATCGCCCAGAGGCGGTGATACAGGTGTTGCCGCATGGCATAGGGAAGGCGCTCGAACGCTTCGGAATAAATCAAGTAGCTGCACGGATACTTGAAGAGCCGCGTGCGCAGGTCCAACTGGCGCAGCGATCGGCCTCGCTTGTCCTTGGGGCCTTGAGCTTCAAACCATTTCGAGAACTCGCGATCCCCTTCGATGGAGCCCGGGATCGGGGCTTCATCGGCGAACAAGAGGTATCTCAAAAAGGCTTCACTGAGGTGGCTTAGGGACCGGACATGCCCGGATTGCCGCAGAGCCGCCTCGGATTCGTAATGGAGCCGGGTGAGCAGGTTTTGCAGGTGCGTTTGATGTTCAAAAATCATCAAAGCCAGGATGTCGCTGCTCTGGCGCGGGTAGAGGGACAGATCACAGGAGCGGCTCAACTCAGTCAAATCGGGAGCTGCCGCCGGCTCCAACACTGAAGGAACGGGACGCACGTGATTGAATTTGTTTCCGCGATGAGGCCAATCGCCGTAGGTTCCCGTCACAAACCAACCGCCCCAGCGTTCGTGCAGCGGGGTCGCGTGATTGACGAGCGAACCCCCGCTCAGGAGATTCACTTCGCCTTCCGAACTGGTCTGGAAAGAACGAATCAACGGACCGGGCACGTCGAGTGTGCGCGGAGTGACGTGGCACTCGAGGCAGCGATTGTCCCGTTGCAGCCGAGGCGCGGGACGCTGTG
>JACPRI010000184.1 GCA_016190065.1 Verrucomicrobiota bacterium | reverse complement strand
TCTCAATGAACCCAACATCTCCACCCCGCCCGACGACCCCGCGAGGGCAGGCCAACTTGCGGGTCGAAGCCTCACTCTCAAGGCGGTGGATGTGACGGGCAAATCGAACGTCAAGTTGACCCTCGCTTTGGCCGGCACCGAGGTGGATTTCGATGGTCCTGGAGGGGACGACTACCTCTCGATCAAGGTTGATACCGATGGCGATGGCCCTGCAGAATTCATTGAGCTGGCGAGGTACGGAGCCCCCACCGCCAGCGAGAAATTCCTGGTTGAAATGATCAAAGGCGGAGACGGAATGGGAGGACCATCTGATTTGGTCAAACCCGACTACACGAAGAGGGTCGGTATTGTCGCGAAGGACTTCACGTACGACATCCCCGCTGGAGCCACAAAACTGGTCGTCCGATTCGAGGCCCTCAGCACCTTCTGGAATGAAATCATGGCGTTCGACAATATCCGCATCCACACCGGCGACTTGGCTGCGCCTAAGCCGTTGGTCTCAATCAAGAGGGACGCCGACAAGGTCGTGATCGAATTTGGCGGCGTGCTGCAAAGCGCCGCCGCGGTCACCGGTCCTTGGACGGACGTGGCTGGAAATCCCAAGAGCCCTTACACCATTGTAAAAGGTTCACAAGCACCGACTCAGTTTCTGCGCGCACGTGCTCAGTAATTGTTTCGAGTTATCGCCAACGACCGAAGTCTCTCACTTCGGTCGTTTTCTTTCGACGCTTCAGGCGAGAATCTCTTTCACCACGTTTCCAAACACATCGGTCAACCGATGGTCGCGGCCCGCGTGGCGGAAGGTGAGCCTCTCGTGGTCGAATCCCAGCAGATGGAGAATGGTCGCGTGCAGGTCGTGCAGATGCACGCGGTCGTCCACGACGCGGAAGCCATACTCGTCAGTCGTGCCAAAGGTCAAGCCGCCGCGAACGCCACCGCCAGCCATCCACGCGCAGAAGCTCTCGGGCTGATGCTCGCGCCCGTGTTTCTCCAGCGGTTGCGTGCCGCTGAGATCCTGGCTCCAAGGCGTGCGGCCGAACTCACCGCTCCACACCACGAGCGTGTCCTCCAGCATTCCCCGTTGCTTGAGGTCCGCAACCAGCGCCACCGTGGGCTGGTCGGTTTGGGCGCACATTTTGGGCAGCCCGTCGCGGATGTTCCCATGATGATCCCATCCATCCATCGTGACCTGGATGAACCGCACGCCCGCCTCGGCGAATCGCCGCGCCAGCAGGCATGCGCGCGCGTTCTTGTCGGTCGGCTCTTTGCCTACGCCGTAAAGATCACGCGTCGCCTGCGATTCCCGCGTGAGATCCACCAGCTTGGGAGTCTCGGCTTGCATCCGGAATGCGAGCTCGAAGGATTCGATGACGCCCTCCATCTGCGCGTCGCTGCCGAGGCGTCGCAGCAGTCCGCGGTTCATGGATTGAAGCACGTCAAGCCGCCGCCGCTGCTCGCTTTCGGGCGAAGCGAGATCGTTGAGATGCTGGATCGGCAAATCCTTCCGCCCGCTGGGCTTCGCATTGACCCGCGTACCCTGGTGGATGGACGGAAGAAACGCCGCGCCATGATTCCGCACGTCGCCGAGGGGATTGATGGTAATAAAACTGGGGAGGTTCTGGTTTTCGGTGCCGAGACCGTAGCTGACCCACGCGCCCATCGAAGGCCGCAGCGAAAGGAATGCGCCCGTGTTCATCTGGAGCGTGGCCTGGTCGTGCGAGCGATTGTCCGCCGTCATGCCGCGCAACAGGCAAATGTCATTGGCGACCGTCGCGAGGTGTGGCAGCAAATCGGACATGACCATGCCGCACTGTCCACGGGGCGAGAACGGCGACATCGGCCCCAGCGACATGGAGTTCTCGAGACCGACGGTCACTTCGCGTCCCAGAATCGGAATGTTCGGTTTCTTCCCTTCTTCGGCCTTGAGCCGCGGCTTGTAATCGAACAGGTCGTGCTGCGACGGCCCGCCCGCCATGAAGAGAAAAATCACGCGCTTGGCCCGCGCAGGGAAATGTGGCGCGCGGGGTGTGAAGGGATTCGCGTCGGCCAGAGCGCGCTCGGTCAACAAGGCATTCAACGCGAGCGACCCGAATCCGCAGGCGCTTGCTTGGAGAAATTTCCGGCGAGAGTAGCCGGGACGACGAGGCAGGGGGACGGCGAGACTGGGAGATAGAGTGTTCATTTGAGTATCCACGATTGTGGGTTGGTGACCATGGTCACCAGGATTCCCAAGATGTCATCAAATTCCTTCTTGCGCACGGTCGGCTTCATGTTGTCTCTCATTGTCTCATACTCTCTGCCTCGCCTACAGGCGGAAAAGAAATTCATTCGACGACAGCATCGCGTGGCAATACGCCGCCCACGCGGCGCGCGGCGTCTCCCCAGCAGCATCCGCCGACGAGCGGAGGAAGCGTTCGGCTTCGTTCGCTTCAGCCTCGGTGACCGGACGGTTCAGCGCGCGGAGATAAAGCGTTTCCAAACGCCCGCGGTCATCGGTGGCCTCCTGCTTCAGCAGCCAGTCTGCGAGCTTGCCCGCATGCGACTTGATGAACTCGCTGTTCATCAGGAACAGCGCCTGAGTGGCCACGCTTGTGGAGGGACGCTGGCTCGTCATTTCCGTGGGCGGCACAAAGTCGAAGAGGTTGCGGAGCTCGGCGGGCCCAGGTTGTGCGCGAGAGCGGACGACCGGCAGGTAGATCGTGCGGTGGTGATGCTGCGCCTCGGGGAACTTGCTCGTCTTGAAACTGACGGGATTCACGTCCTTCGGGTCCAGACCGCCGACATTCTCGGGCAGATTCAGCGCGAGCGCTGGCCCCCCGGAGCATGAGAGCAGTTCGCCGCTGGTGGCGAGCACGGCGTCGCGCAGCGACTCGGCATCCAGCCGGCGGCGATTCATACGCCACAGCAGACGATTGTCCGGATCGCGTGTGAAGGCGTCGGAGTCGTGCGCGCTGCTCATGCCATAAGCGCGACTGAGGACGATTTGCCGGATGAGCCTTTTCTGCGACCAACCGTTGCGGATGAATTCGCTCGCGAGCCAATCCAGCAACTCCGGATGGCTGGGCCGTTCGCCGCGCGTGCCAAAGTAGTCCGCCGAACGGACGAGACCTTCGCCGAAAAGTTTTTGCCAGATGCGATTCATTGTGAGGCGCGCGGGGAGTGGGTTATCGGCACTGGCGAGCCAGTCGGCAAGTTGCACGCGCCCACTGGCGCTGGGAGGAATCTGCGGCCACGGTGCGTCGCTCACGACACGGATGAACCCGCGCGGCACGGTGTCGCCCGGCGCGTGCACGTTCCCGCGGATGGTTACGCGCCCGTCAACCGGCTTGGCCGTGTCTCGGATGCCATAGGCGAGCGCAGCCTGCGGTTCGATGTAGGCGAGGTGCAGCAGCCTCGTATCGAGGCTGGCGATCTTTTTGTCCAGTTCGGCTTTACGCGCTTTCGGGTCGGCTGGCTGGGCGTCCTTCGCGGCGGCCGTTTCGGCTGGCGTCCGGCCCGAGTTGTTTGCGGTGGCGACGGTGCGCGGTTCGGCGGAGGCAGCATTCTTCGTGGCGTTGGTGAGTTGTTGATTCACTTCGGCGAGTTGCTTCATCAACTCCGCACGCTCGGCCTTCACCTTCACGACTGTTTCCGTGTGCTCACGCAACAGGCGCTCGCGGTCGGCGCGTTGCGCGGGCGTTTCGGGAAGATCCGTCGTGAGGATTGAACTCCAAACGCCGCGCTCCGTGACATACGCCGACTCCGAACTGCCGAAGATGCCCGCCAGGCCGTAGTAATCATCGAGATGGATGGGGTCGAACTTGTGGTCGTGGCAGCGCGCGCATCCGAGTGTCTGGCCGAGGAACGCCGTGCCCACTTTCTGAATTTGGTGGTCCACGATGTCCGCGCGCAGTTGGAGTTTGTCGCTGTTGACGATGTGGATCTCGCCCAGCAAAAGAAAGCCCGTCGCCGTGAGCGCATCTTGCCGCGCCTCGGTCGAGTCCGCGGGCAGAAGATCGCCCGCGACCTGCTCGCGAATGAACTGGTCGAAGGGCTTGTCGGCGTTCAAAGCGCGGATGACGTAATCGCGGTAACGCCATGCGTGCGGCGCGGGCACGTCATTCACCGTGCCAAGTTGGTCGGCGTAACCCACCAGATCGAGCCAATGCCGCGCGAACCGCTCACCGAACGCCACCGACGCGAGCAAACGATCCACGACGCGCTCGTGCGCCAGCCTGGACGGGTCGCCGACGAACGCCGCAATGTCCTCCGCCGTCGGCGGCAAGCCCGTGAGATCGAAGGTCACGCGCCGCAGCCACGTGTGCCGGTCGGCATCCCCGACGGGCTGCAGGTGATTCGCCTCCAATTGCGCCAGCACAAAACGGTCAATCGCGCCACGCGCCCATTCGAGGTTTTTGACCGCCGGAGGTTTCGGTGGCGCGATGCGCTGAAACGCCCAGTGTTTCCGCCCCTCCTCCAGCGACACGCCCACGGCGCTTTTCTTCGATTCCAAGAAGGCGAAATCTTCCGGCGCCATTTCCGCGCGGGCAACAGCCGGCCAAGCGAACGCCCATGCCGCGAGCACCACCACCGACGCTTTTCGCGCGCAGCGGTTGTGAGCCACCGGCCGAAGGGCAGCGGATATCGGGTTCATTTGTCTAGTTGCGACTTTACGTTTCCGTGCGCAGGAGCCAAGCCTTCATTCGCCGGTTGGGGAGGCCCGCGTGCGTTTGGCGAGCCGTCGCTGCCTGCCTGACCGCGTTACTTCGGCGAAGCCGTGGCTGTCGTGCCAGCTCGGAAGGAAGCCAGGCAGAGGGCATTGAGAAAGTAGTTCCGCGTGGGATCGTCTTCCGGCTGCAGGGAGGCGATGGCGCCTAAAGTCAAACCGGCAGCAACTTTATCACCGGAGGCGAATCGTTCATCGCGATACCTCTTGAGCTGTGCAATGAGCTGTTGAATGCGCTCGGGGGTGAAGATCGACCCTGCCATCTCACCAAACGCAGGCCAGACGATCTCGGCCAGGGCTTTGGAAGCGGCTTCATCCGGCTTCGGACCGCTGAACAGATCGGGAGAGGTTTTCTGTATCGTCTCGAAGCGGCGGAGCAGATTGGGCAGCGCGGATTCCAACTCTGCCTGAGTCAAAAGCAAGTCGCGGGCATCTTCGCGTTCCAACAGCTTGATGGAATCGCGCTCCATTCTCTCGAGGTCGGCGACGGCCGCGGCGCGCTGGTCTGGATTGGCAGCCATGATCGCCTCCATCCGGGATTTCTTGTCTGGATCGGCCTCCTGTGCCTGCAACCAGGCGTCGATCTCAGCCATGCTCATGGAGCGCGCACGCGCCGGGTCCAACCCGATTTCCCGGAGCATCGCTTCGTCGCGCTCCGTCCGTTCATTGACCCAGGCTTCGTACCCGTGGGAAAACATCTGGAACAGGAAAGGATTGCTTTCCTCGGCGGTCTCAATGGTCGAGTAGGCGCAGTGCTGGATGATCCAGCCATCGAGGTGCCGTCCGGCGGCCAGGTATTGCGGCAAGAGCAGCAGCAGGTTCATCGAGAGCTTCGACCGGCGATCCTTATCCGCCAGGGACAAGATGGCCGCGCGCAGCGTTTCTACGAAGACTTCGTCTGGGATGGCCTTCGACGGAGAGCAACCCACTTTGTCCAGAGCACGGCGCACCTCCTCCGGTGTAAACCGCAGCGCAGCGAATGGCTCTTCGTCAAAGAGCGCCCGCGTGCGCGCCAGGTACGCTTCCTGGTTGTCCACGAGTCGCTCAAACTCTTCCCGATGCGCCTCCAGAGCTGCGGTCGCGGCTTCGATTTCTTCGCGTCGCTCAAGGTAAGTCAAGAGCGGCTGCGTTTGGGCCACGAGTTGATCGATCTCACCCTGCTTTCCTCGCGGAGCCGTGCGGCGCAATTGCTGGAGAAGTTCGGGGAGTTTGGCTGGGGCCGCAGGAACGGGCGTCTCTGAGTTCGGTTCGTCCGGCGCAGATTTCGGACTGGATTTGCGTTGCTGATCCAGCGCCAGGTGGCACTTCTTATACTTTTTGCCGCTCCCGCAGTGGCAGGGATCATTTCGTCCAATGTGTTTGTTCACCGGGTTTCCTCCGGGGCAGGACCGGGGTTTTCAAAGGTTGGGTCTGTGAAATTCATGTTTACGCGCACCGGTCCAAACATGCGGAAAGGATATTCGCGAAGCACAGAGCTCACAAGCGGAATGAAAGAGAGAAGCCAAAGCAGACGGCCCTCCTCTCCCCGGCCCTCTTCTCCCATCGCAGGGAAGAGAGATCTGTCCTGGCCTTTTCGCAGCCTTGTCTTTGCCGAGCATCTAGACATACTCGCCGGGCTTGGCGCGGCGTGGCCGCGTGGCGAGATTCGTTGAAGCGTTACAACGTTGAATCGTTAAATGAGGTAAACGGATTGAGCGGGTTCACGGTCCACCCGGATTTAGTTGCCAAGCCCAAAAAGTTAGAACTTGCGCTGAACGATGGAAAAAATTGGCATCGCCATTATCGGTTGCGGTGGGATCACCCTGCAAAATCATCTGCCGGGCCTGGCGCTTTGTCCGCAAACCCGCGTCGTGGCGCTCTGCGACAGCGACCCCGCGACGCTCCAACGCGCCAGCCAGCAATGCGGCGTTACGGCCTGTTACACGGATTACAACGAACTGCTCAAGCGCAGCGACGTCACCGCCGCCATCATCGCCACACCCAATGTGGTCCACGCGCCCATCGCGCTGGCCGTGATCAAAGCGGGCAAGCATGTCCTGTGTGAAAAACCACTCGCCATGAATTCGAAGGAAGCGCTGGAGATGTTCCGCGCTGCCGAGGCTGCGGGAGTCCGGCACATGACAGCCTTCACGTACCGGTTCGTGCCGGCGTTTCGTTATCTGGCGCATTTGGTGAAATCGGGCGCGATTGGCCAGCCGTATCACCTGCGCGTGCAGCGCTTCCAGGATTGGGGACAACGCAACCTGGGCTGGCGGCAAGTCGCGCGGCTCGCCGGTTCGGGCGAGCTGGGCGATATGCTCTCTCATCGCCTGGATTACGCCCACGTGTTGATGGGCCAGGTGAAGTCGCTGGTCGCGGATCTTCATCGGTTCCATGACGTGCGCGAAGGCCAGGCTTCGGATTTGGAAGATTGGGTTGCGATTGTCTCGCGGTTCACGAATAACGCGACCGGTGTGTTCGAGAGCACCAAGCTGGCCACTGGCCGCGGCGAGAGCGCCCGCAGCCAGGATTATTGCGAAGTCAACGGCAGCGAAGGCACGGTCGTGTATTTCATGAGCGCCAAACCGGAATTGCACCTGGGTCGGCGCGGCTCCAGCACCTTGGAATCAGTTCCCGTGCCAAAGGAGTTTTTGAAGTGGCCTCGCTCACCGCGCGATCCGAGCCAGGGCGATCCTCTGTTCAGTTTTCGCTACGACCAGAACTTCGAGTTTGTCGATGCCATCGTGAACCAGCGGCCTTGCGTGCCATCGTTCCTCGACGGCGCGCGCGTCCAGGAGCTGATGGACACCGCGATGCAATCGGCCAAAGAAAAGCGCTGGCTCGATGTGCGGTATGCGGAGCCGTGGAAGTGAACGGACGGGGTGTGCTCGTAGCGCAGAGTTGCGCTCTGCCGTATCGCCGATTTGCAATCGGCTGGGCGTCGGTAACACGACAAGCCTCCGACTGCCGACGCTCTGCAGGATGCAATCCTGCGATACAGCAGATTGAAAATCTGCGCTACGAGCTCGCGGCCATCATTCTTTCAAACCAAACATGACCAAAGTCGCTGTTGTTACCGGAGCCGGGAGCGGAGTGGGCCGCGCTGTGGCCATTGCGCTGGCAAAACAGGATTGGAAGATTGCAGTCCTTGGCCGGCGCGAGGCCGCGCTGCAGGAGACCGCGCAGCTCGCCCGCCAGTTTTATTCCGATGATTGGCTCATTTGCCCATGCGACATCGGGCAACGAAAAGCCGTGGAGAAAATGGCCCGGCGCGTCTCTGAGAAATTCGGGCGCGTTGAGGCGCTCGTAAACGCCGCCGGGACGAACGTCCCGAACCGCAGTTTGGAAGTTCTCTCCCTCGAAGATTACAACCTCATGCTCGATACGAATTTGAACGGCGCCTATTACTGCATTCAGGCGTTCCTGCCGTCGATGCGAGAAAACAAGTCCGGCACGATCGTGAACATCGGATCCGACGCGGGCATTCAAGCGAGCGCCAAGTCCGGTCCGGCCTACGTGATTTCTAAATTCGGCCTCCGAGGCCTGACTCAATCCATCAACGCCGAAGAACGTGCCCACGGCGTCCGCGCGTGCTCCATCTTGCCGGGTGACATCGACACGCCGTTGCTGGAGAGGCGCCCGACTCCGCCCACCGCCGAAGCGCGCCGGAAAATGCTCCGGCCCGAAGACGTGGCGGAGTGCGTGTTGCTGGCGATCAACCTCCCGTCCCACGCGATCGTGGAAGAAATGCTGATTCGACCGAGATGACCAACTCGATTGCACGCCACACCAAACTGCTGGAGCAATACCCGGACAACGAACTGGCCCGCTTCAGCCTTGGCAAAGCGTATTTCGACACACAGCAATATGCCGCCGCGAGGGAGCACTTCGCCCTCGCGCTGGCCCGGAAGCCGGATTGGATGGTCGTGCAAATTCTGATCGGGAAATGCGAACTGGCTTTGGGCAATCGCGAGGTGGCCCGAGCCGCCTTGGAGCGCGCCCGGCAGTTGGCCATCGAACAGCAGCACGACGGCCCGCTCGCGGAAGTGGAGCAATTGCTTGGCGAACTCCAGTAGCTGCGCGTGTGAACGCGCGGAACTCATCCGCGCACGAAATTAAATTCCTCAGCGATGAATCCTGCCACGGCAGTCAACTTGAACAGGAGGAAACGGAGGCAACAGAGAGGGGTGCGAGCGGACCTGCGGAGCGCATGGAGTCGCTTTCATTTTCGAGTGCGCCCTGGCAGCTTTTGGTTTCTTCTGCAACCTCGTTTTCTCTCCGTTCGCTCCGTTGCCTCCTGTTTAGGAAAGGCCGGTGCCATCAGAAGGAAAGCTGTCCGCACAGTCTCGGTTCTCCTCCCGCTCTTGAGCTTCTTGTGGTGCGCGCACTTTCAGTCGTCCGCGTCGGACCGGCTGCGGCTCATCATCGAGACCGACGCCGGGGGCGATCCGGATGACGAGCAATCCCTCGTCCGGTTTCTGCTCTATGCCAACGAATGGGACGTTGCAGGCATCATCGCGAATCGCGGCCAGGCCAGAGATCGCGAGAACCGGAATCCCGAACGCACGGGCCTGGGCATTGTCCAGCGCCTCTTGAAAGCCTACGGCGAGTGTTTTCCAAACCTCGTGAAGCACGACGCGCGTTACCCCAAAGCCGAAACGCTCTGGCAGCGCACGGTGCCAGGCTACAACGACACCGATGCCGCCGTGAACCTGATCCTGGCCGCGGTTGATGGCCCGGACCCGCGTCCCGTGTGGTATTCCGATTGGGGCACGGACCACGGCGCGGCGACGAATAACTTGCGGCGCGCCCTCGACCGCGTGCAGAGGGAGGGCGGCCCGGCAGGCTACGAAAAGTTCAAGAACCGCCTCCGGTTAAGTTCCGCCGATGCCTTCGGCGAGCACACCGACACGCTGCCTCCGCCGTTCAAGCTGTGGATCGATACGTTTCGGCCACCCATGGACGGCAAACGCTGGTATCACCGGTTCTCCGCATTGACGGCCACGGCGGGAGGCTTTGATTTGCGGCGCGATGTCCTGACCGGCCACGGTCCGCTCGGCGCGCTCTATCCAACCAACACGACCCATTGGCAGAAGGAAGGTGACACAGCGACGTTCCTCTATCTGGTGCCGACTGGCATGAACGATCCGGAACAGCCGACCTGGGGCAGTTGGGCAGGCCGCTACGGCGCGATGGAAGCGTTTCCTGGCCGGCAATACTATTGGGCCAACCAAATCGACTCCTGGGATGGGAGCGCAAACCGCGACAACACGCTGCATCGCTGGGCGGCGGATTTGCAAAATGATTTCCGAGCGCGGCTGGATTGGTGCGTGAGAGAATTCGCTCAGGCCAATCATCCGCCAGAAGCGCGCGTCCAAGGACCACTGGAACGGAAAGTCTCGTCGAGTGCAACGGTGACGCTCAGTGCCATCGGTTCGCGCGATCCGGATGGAAATAAGCTCTCTTACCAATGGTTCGCGTATCCTGAGGCCGGGAGCTACAAAGG
>JACPRI010000183.1 GCA_016190065.1 Verrucomicrobiota bacterium | reverse complement strand
CCGATGATGGCGATTTTTTTCATGTGAGCAGTATTCCACAGCCGAGCCGGTTTTGAGAAAGACCATGTTTCTTGCCTCAGCATAACCAGAGAACATGCTCAAGGCGGCACAACAATGCCGACACAAAATGCCCGCGCAACTCGCCGCTTTGCAACCGCCGCTTGTTTCGCTACTCTCGCCGCGTCAGTTAAGAACAAAACGACCAGTAAACACTTTTTACAAAACACATTTCGCGAGCTTCGGCTGCTGTCCATCACGAAACTGGCAATTTCGATCTCAGGACGGCGCTCGAAGGCACGCCCACATCGGGCGTGCCTGAAAGCGTTCCTGAGAGGGCATGCCAGTGCCTGTGATGGGGCGTGAGTAGGTCACGCCCCTTCGCTTTTTCAGGCACAAGCATCCCTCCACAGGAACAAGCCATCCAGACAGGGCTGATTCGCGCGCGAGCGAAACAGGCCCATGCCTCGGAATGAACATCTGACGCGCGTCGAGTTGATTGATCCGACGTTGCACGATCTCGGGTGGATCGGCGCGCTGATCCGCGAGGAGAAGACGCCGGGTGGCTCTGACATTATTGATGGTCGTCCCGTCAAACGGTCGGGGCGCACCGATTACTTGCTGTGTTTGCCGATTCTGCCCGGCAAGCCACCGCTGGCGGTCGGATTGTTGGAGGCGAAGGCGGAAGGCAAACTGGCGTCTCTTGGTATTCAGCAGGCGCGGCGGGATGCGGCGAAGCACCACGTGCCGTTTTACTTTTCCACCAACGGCGAACTCTATGCCGAGTTTGGTGAGGACACGCAACGAATCATTGACGCCCGGCCGCTGACCAATTTCCCAACTCCTGACGAGCTGCGGGGGCGGTATCAGGCGTTGAAGGGCATTGATCTCACCAACCCGAATACCCTGCCGTTGCTCATGCCGTACAAGGGCGGCGAATTGGCGCGGTGGTATTTCCAAGACGCGGCGATCCGGGCGGTGCTGGAACGGATTGCGGCGGGACAAAAGAAGATTCTGTTGTCACTGGCTACCGGCACCGGCAAGACGGTCATTGCGGCACAACTGCTCCACAAGTTGGCGCAAGCGGGACAACTCCGGCGCGCCTTGTTCGTGTGCGACCGCGAGGAGTTGCGGATTCAGGGCATGGGCAAGATGCACGCGGTGTTTGGCGACAACGCGCAGGAGGTCTCGACAAGCGATCCGCGCCGCAATGCCCGCATCCTCGTGGCCACGTACCAGACGCTGAACATCACGTCCGAAGACGACGCGCCGCGGTTCTGGAAGGACAATTACCCGCCGGACTTTTTCTCACACATCATCATTGACGAGTGCCATCGCAGCGCGTGGGGCAAGTGGAGCGTCATCCTGCGTGACAATCCCAACGCCATCCACATCGGCCTGACCGCCACGCCGCGCATCGTCGTGGGCGGCGGCAAGAAAGACGAGGCCGGGAAGAAGAAGGACGAGGAGATCACCAACCACAACCTCGAATACTTCGGCCAGCCGGTTTACGAGTACTCGATTGGCGACGGGCAGGAAGACGGCTATCTCGCCGCCTGCGAAGTCATCCGCCGCACGGTGGACCTCGACAAAAAGGAGATCACCCGCGAAGACATCGTCGAGCGTTCCGCCGTGGATGCGTTCACCGGGCGCAAGGTCAAGCCGGGCGAGATCGAGGACAAGTACACCGCCGGCGATTACGACGCCAAGCTGATGCTCGACGACCGGGTCAAGGCGATGTCCGAAGACCTGTTCCAATTCCTCTTGGATACCGGCGGCCCCCACCAGAAGACTGTCATCTTTTGCACCCGCGATCATCACGCCAACCAGATTTTCATCGCGCTACAAAACTTGTACTTGGATTGGTGCAAAAAGGTGAAGCGCACGCCCAAGGAAAACTACGCCTTCCAATGCACCGGCAACCCCGACTTGCGTCCGCCCGCCAGCGATTTGATCCCGGAGTTTCGCGGCTCGAAAAGCTCGCACTTCATCGCCACCACCGTTGACCTTCTCTCGACCGGCGTGGACATCCCGAACTTGGACAACGTGGTGTTCTTCCGCTATCTCGAATCGCCGATCAGCTTCTACCAGATGGTCGGACGCGGCACGCGCACAGGCGAACCTCGCGGCTCGAAAGCGATGTTCCGCCTCTACGACTACACCAACTGCACGCGCCTGTTCGGCGAGGAATTCACCAGCCGTTACCGGCCCACGCAACCGCCCGGCGATGACAGCGGCGGTGGCGAAGTCGGCGCACCGGGCGAAAGCTACGGCGGCGAAGGCGGCGATGTTCCGCCACGCCAAACCAAGATTATCCGCGTCGGCGAGAACCAATTCACGGTGAAGATCGAAGGCGTTGGCGATTCCATAGGCCGTTCCATCCTCTGTCAGGAAAACGGCGAGGACGTGCTTGTGCCTTACGAAGAATACAAGCAACGGCTGGCGGCCCGGCTGTTCGAGGAAGCGCCGAGCGTGGACGCGCTTCGCTCGGCGTGGGTTGTGCCCGACAGACGGCACGGCCTCTTGCGCGGACTGCCCGGCGGCGAAGCGGCAGTCCGATTGGTGCGCGAATTGGAGAGCGAGCAGGAGTGCGACTTGTTCGACGTGCTGGCAGAACTCGGCTACGGCCTGCCGCCCAAATCGCGCCCCGAACGCGCTGCCGCGTTCTCATACAAGAACAAGCAATGGCTGAAAGATTTCCCCGACCGCACGAGCACCGTGCTGGTCAACATGGCCCGGCAGTTCGAGAAGAACGGCATCGAGGAATTGGAGACGCCACAACTGTTCAACGTTGAAGGCGTGGACTTCAACGCGCTTACCGGCTTGCCGGTCGAGGCGGACCGCCTGATTCAGGAGACGAAGGTGAGGTTGCTGGCGTGAAGCAGATCGAAGAAGTCACGCTGCCCGACGGTTGGCATTGGGAGGAAATCGGGCCGCACATTGCAGACTTTCGCAGCGGTATCGCTCGCGGGCAGAAATCCCGGAAGGAAGGCTATCCGCATCTAAGGATGAACAACATCTCCAACGAGCTGCGACTGTCGCTCGCCGAATTGTGGAGGATACCGGCGTCGGACGCTGAACTGAAGGATTTCGCGCTGCGCGACGATGACGTTCTCTTCAACAACACCAACAGCAGAGACTTGGTCGGCAAGACCTGCCTGTTTCGTCATCCATCCGACGAGACGTTTCTGTTTAGCAACCACATCACACGCATCCGCACGAAGGAGTCGCTTTCGGCGCACTACTTTGTCTTTTGGCTGAACCATCTTTGGCGGCGTGGAATCTTTCGCGAAAAATGCGACGTGTGGGTGAATCAGGCGGCGGTCCGCGTTGAGGATTTGATTTTCCCGACGAAGCTTCCGCTGTCGGCAACACGGGAAGATCAGGATCGCGTCGCGCTCGGTTTCGAGCAAAGAGTTGCAGCATTGGAGAACGCACGGCTTGCGGGAGAGCGGCAGCTGGAGGCGAGTACCACCTTGGAGCAATCCTTCCTTCGGACACTTTTCCCTTTGGCTGACGTGAAGAATACGCCGTCGAGTTGGTCGGTCCAGCCCTTACGCGAATTGCGCAAATCCATAGAGTACGGGCTTTCCAAAACATCGAGTCGGATTCCGGTAGGCCCAAAGTATGTTCGCATAACCGATATTCAAGATGGCGAAGTGAACTGGGATTCAGTCCCGCACTGCGAGTGTAGCGGAGCGGAGGCCGCTTCCTGTAAGCTGCAAGATGGCGATATCCTCTTCGCCAGAACGGGCGCAACGACGGGCAAGAGCTACCTGATCTCCAATCCACCCACCGCAGTGTTTGCTTCGTATCTAATCCGCGTCCAGTGCAACGTCGAGCGTGTCTTGCCGGAATATCTGTACGCGTTTTTCCAATCGCACATTTATTGGAAGGCTATCGGAAAGGATGCCCGTGGCGGCGCTCAACCGGGCTTCAACGCGACAATGCTCAGCGACATGCTTGTGCCGTTGCCGCCCACGAAGGATGACCAAGCGCAAATTGCCGGGGAGTTTCGCAAGCACGGCGTGACTGCGCAGCGAATCAAGAGGGCGTCGAAACGACAACTCGAAGCTGTCTCTGCATTACCGTCAGCCACGTTTCGCGAGTTCTTCAATTTCGGAAATGGAGTCCATGCCTAAGAAATCCAAGAGTGGCAACGGCCCGGTAAAAGTCATCCGCTCGCAAGCGGACATGGACAAGGCGGTCAAGGCCATCAACAACATCCTACGACGGGACAAAGCCAAGGGCGCACGGTTGTACGTGCCGGAACTGACGTGGATGTTTTTCCTGCGTTACCTCGATTTGATGGAGGAAGCCGAAGCGCAGAAGACGGCGGCGCTCGGCACAGCGTTCACGCCGTCGCTCAGCGCGCCGTACCGGTGGCGGGATTGGGCTGCACGGTTTGACCACAAGAAACCGGCGGCGGAGTTGAAGGCCGCGCAAGCGCCCGGCTGGCGGCGCGCGGAGTTGACGGGCGACGGTTCGACGCTGGGCGACTATCTGAAGTTCGTCAACGGCGAGTTGTTCCAGCATTTGCAGAAGCTGGGCGAGAACGGGAATGCGACGAACAAGCAGAAGGTCATCGCCGAAATCTTCCGCAACAAGGAGCGGACGGTGTTGGCCAGCGAGACGAACTTGCAGGACGCGCTCGACCGGGTGCATGCGTTGAGCGAGGCGCAGGTCAGCGAACAGCATATGTTCCCGATGTCGCAGGCGCTGGAAAGCCTGTTGCCGAGCCTCGGCGAGAAAAAGAACGACGGCGGACAGTTTTTCACGCCGCGCGAGATTATCCGCGTGATCGTCAAGACGGTGAACCCGCAGTTGGGGCGGTCGGTCTATGACCCGTGCGCCGGTACGTGCGGCTTTTTGATCGAGGCGTTCAAGCATCTGATGGCGCAGCAACCGACGGCGACGCAGATTCAGCAGTTGAAGACGGAGACGCTGTGGGCGCGGGAGGACGCGGCGGAAGCGATCCCGATTGCGCTGGCGAACATGGTGTTGCACGGCGTTGACCTGCCACGCATCTGGCACGGGAACACGCTGACGCGGGCGGAGACGTATGGGGAGTTGTTCACGGGAGCGCCGCCGCAGTACGACTACATTTTCACCAACCCGCCGTTCGGCAGCAAGGAAGGCAAAGACGCGCAGCAGCATTTCGACTACAAGAGCGGCAAGGCGCAGATTCTTTTCCTCCAGCACATCATCGGTGCGCTCGCCGACAATGGGACGTGCGGGATGGTGATTGATGAGGGCGTGCTGTTCCACACCAAGACTGCAGCCTACAAGCAGACCAAGCGGAAGCTGCTGGATGAGTGCAATCTCTGGTGCATCATCAGCCTGCCGCAAGGCGTGTTCGTCAACGCCGGCGCGGGCGTGAAGACCGACCTGCTGTTCTTCACCAAAGGCCCGGCCACGGAGCGCGTCTGGTACTACGACATGACGCTGACGTCGGAGTTCAAGCCGCGCAAGGTCAACAAGAGTAATCCGATGCTCTTTGACGACTTCGCCGATTTCTTCCAACGGCTAGCCTTGCCGCCTGAGGATCCCGGCAAGGTGAGCGAGCGCAGTTGGTACGTCAGCATCGAGGAAATCCGGGCCAAAAACTACGACCTCAAAGCCACCAACCAGAACGCCCCCGACCTGTCGGACAAGCGCACGCCGACTGAGTTGATCAGGATCATTGAGGAGTCGCAGGCAGAAATCGCCGCCGGTCTCGCCGCAATGAAGCAATGAAGACGATGCAGGAGTTACCGGAGCGAGACCGGCCGCGCGAAAAAATGCGGCTGAAAGGCGCAGCCGCTCTGACGAGCGAAGAATTGGTGCAGGTCATTCTTGGCCGCGGCGTCAAAGGCCACGATGTGCGCGCCATGTCGCAGAAGATCGCCCGCATCATGGAAGAAAAGAAAGGCCAGCTTGCCGAATCAGACCTCGTGCAGATTCACGGCATGGGTGAAGCCAAAAGCTACCAACTCCTCGCCGCCTTCGAAATCGCCCGCCGCTTTGCCAAGGGCGACGCTGTAAAGATTACCGGTGCGCAGGACATTCTCGCCCTCGACGTTATTCAGCAGATTGCCGGCAAGCAGCAAGAACACTTCGTCTGCATCTCCCTGAACGGCGCAAATGAGGTCGTCGAAAGGCGCATAGTCACTGTTGGCCTCCTCGACCGCAGCCAAGTCCACCCCCGCGAAGTCTTCGCCGACGTGATTGCCGACCGCGCCGCCGCCGTCATCTTCGCCCACAACTTATGGGCTTCGGCTCATAAGTTGTGTTATGTGCTCACCGGACTTATGTGGCTGGCGTCTCGCCTGATGCGTTCGGCACTGGTCTTCATTGAGACCGCCGCTTCGATCGCTGCACATAAACCGGCCGCCATCTGAGGCGTAACAACGACCACTCGCAACGAACGCGGTTCCTTGTCATCAGTCGCGTCGGCCTTTTGCCGGACGCTTCTCCTCCAAACATTCAAAAATTCTTCTTGGCCCAGTTCTTTTCAAGCTTCGTTTTCAAAATTTATCTACCCCGCGCACTGGCCCTATGCTCGAACTCTACTACTCAGATCGGCGCACGCTCGTCGATTTCAGACGTGGCCCCCTCGGCCGCGACTTCGATCGCTTTGCTGCCCATCTCAACCTCATGCGATATTCTCCCGAATACGGGAGGAACGTTCTGGGTGTGGCCTGTCGGTTCAACGCCTTTTTGATCGACCAAAAGATCACTCATCCCAGGAAAATCTCCCAGAAGCTGATTGCTTCCTTCCTGGATCTCCATTTCGTCGAGACCCCCGGGAGCAGTCGCTCCACCCGACCGGCCAAGGCCAGAAGACCACTCGAGATGCTATGGTGCTATTTAACCGAGGTCGGCGTGGTCAAGCCGCCTGCACCAAAGCCGATCCGAACTCCCTACAGTTGGGTTTTGGATCCCTACCTGCAACAGTTTCGTGAGGAGTGTTCGCCCACAGAGCTTACTCTCAAGCGGGCCAAGGACTCTGTTACCACTTTCCTGGAAGCGATCGGCAAGAATGCGAGTCGGGCTCGGCTGAGAAAGCTCTCTGCGACAAGGGTAGACTCTTTCATCCAGCAGCGCCTCAGCAACTCTGCCGCCTCCCTCAGTGGTCTAGGCTCGCCGTTGCGGCGATTCTTTCGCTACTGCGCCGCCAAGGGGTTCATGGCTGCTGATTTCTCAACGCTCGTTCCTCCAGTGTGCCGGTATCGTCATTCATCTCTTCCAAAGGGCTTGAATGACTCCGCTCTCAATAAACTGGTGTCCTCTATCGACCGTAGCACTCCAGTTGGCGCTCGGGACTACGCCATCATGCTCTTGCTTATGGGGTATGGGATCAGAGGCATTTCGGCCGCTGCACTTCGTCTCGATGACATTGACTGGCAGCACTCTCAGATTCGTATCCGGGCTCAAAAGGGCGGTAAGGAAGTGGTCCTGCCTTTGTTGGAGGCGGTGGGTGAAGCCTTGATCGCCTATTTCCGGCTTCGTGTTGCGAACAGTCCCTATCGGGAAGTTTTTCTGAACGTCCGAGCTCCCTTTGGCCCACTGAACTCGATGGGCATATCCGTCATTGCGCGACGCCATCTCATCCGAGCAGGTGTCCACATCTTGGGCGCCGGAACCAGGACGTTTCGGCATTCCTGGGCCATCCGAGCTCTGGCTCACGGTTCTCCGATGAAGGCCATCGCCGATGTCCTGGGTCACCGCTACATCGACACCACTTTCATCTACGCGAAAGCCGATCTAGAGACACTGCGGGACGTCGCGATGCCCTGGCCTGAAAAGAAGTGATCCGATGAGCACTTGCGTATTCCGCAGTCCGTTGGCGTTCCGTCTCGAGGGCTTTTTCCGGACGAGATGCGCCGCGGGTCGTCGGGCTGTCGCCACCCAAAAGATCCTCAGGTATCTGGATCGCTTCCTGATTGGAGAGCTCAAGCCCAAAGGAGCCATCACCCGGGAGATAGTTCAACAATACACCAAGAGTATCGAGCACCTCAGCATTGGCACGCGGATCAATCGCCTTGGCATCTTCCGCCAGTTTTGTCTCTACCTGAGTCATTTTGATCCCCGGACTTGCATCGTTCACCGAAGTTACCTTCCCCATCGCACTCGTCCGACTCCCCATATCTACACCCGGGACGAGATCCGCAAAATCATGGCGGCCGCCAGAAGCCTCGGGCCGGCCGGCACCCTGCGGCCTGTGGTTATTTCAAGCGTGATCGGATTGCTCTACACGACCGGGTTACGCGTCGGTGAAGCTATCAGGCTGAGCTTACGCGACGTGGACTTTAACCGTTCAGTGCTCGTTATTCGCGAGACCAAGTTCAAGAAGTCTCGGTATGTTCCCATCTCGCCGTCCTGCGCCTCGCAACTGCAAAACTTCCTCCGTCTTCGTCGCCGGGCCGGGTTTTCAGAAGCACCCGATTCACGCCTGTTCGTCAACCTGAAAGGCAACCCGCTCGGGGAAGTCGCCGTCACCGAAGCATTCTTGAAAATACTTCGATCGCTCGGTCTTCGCGGCCCCAAAGGACAGCGCGGGCCTCGAGTTCATGATTTGAGACACTCGTTTGCCGTTACCCGCCTGCTCCACTGGTATCGGCAGAAAGCTAACCTGCAGGCAAAGCTACCGATTCTGGCCACCTACCTCGGGCACACGACTGTCAGCGGTACCGAGGTCTATCTGCACACAACCGCAGAGCTCTTGGAGGAAGTGGGACGCCGGTTCCATTCCCATTTCGCTGTTCCACCCCTCAGCAGAAAGAGACCCCATGTCCAACGATAATCTCGCCACCTGGGTTCGGAGCTTTTTCGAGCAGCATCTGGTCTCGCAGCGAGGGCTCAGCAGCCATACGGTCTTGGCTTACCGCGACTCGCTAAAACTCTTCCTGGAGTTTGCCTGCCTCCGACGCCGGAAGTCCTGCACTCAACTTACCCTTGATGACCTGAAGCCTGACCTCGTTCGCGGTTTCCTCGGCCACCTGGAGAGCGTCCGCAAGAACACGGTCGCGACGCGTAACGCCCGCCTGGCGGCGATTCATGCCTTCTTCCAATACTTGGCCAGCATCGATCCGCGGCACATGGCGCAGTGTCAGTTGATACTCGCGGTGCCGTTTAAGCGTCACGCTCGCCGCGTGCCTCAGTACTTGGAGCGGCAGGAGGTGCAAAAGATCTTCGCGAGTATCGACACCCGGCGATTACTCGGCCAAAGAGACGACGCACTCCTTCGGCTGCTTTACAACACAGGTATGCGCGCGCAGGAGGTCGTCGACCTCAACATCACCCATCTGCGTCTGACGCGCCCCTATCATGTGTTGATCCACGGTAAAGGGCGCAAGCAACGCACCTGTCCCCTGTGGAAGGAGACCATCAACTCAGTGAAGACCTATCTGGAACGAAGGGGGAGTGAGATCGCAGATTCGAGCCCTCTCTTCGTCAACATTGATGGCAACCGCTTAACGCGCTTCGGCGTGCGCTACATCGTTGCTCATCGCGTTGCCGCGGCGGCAAAGCTCTCTCCCTCGCTTCTCACGAAAAACATCTCACCGCATTCGATCCGCCATACCACTGCCCTCCACCTCCTCCAGTCCAACGTGGATTTAAGCATGATTCGTTCATGGCTCGGTCACGCATCCATCGAAACCACCAACACCTACGTTGAAATCGATTTGGAGATGAAACGCAAAACACTCAAGGCCTCCGAACACCTGATGCCAAAACGAAGCAACAAAGGACCTTCTTGGAGTCAACAGAACGATCTCCTGGCCTGGCTTTCCAAACTCTAGTTATGTGAAACCGAGGCGGCGTGCCAGCCTGTGAAAATCGCCATCGGATGGAGGTCGCACGGGCGCTGGATCACATAAGTCCGGTGAGCACATAACACAACCACCCCAGCGGCGACCTCCGTCCCAGCGACAACGACCTCCGCATCCACAACCAACTTACTGAAGCCGCCAAGATCCTTGGCCTTCGCATTCTCGACCACGTTATCGTCGGCAAGAAAGGCCATTACAGTTTCCAAGAGTCGGGACTGTTGACGTGATTGTTCAACGCTTCTCAATCAGCGGTTCAATCCTTTGCGGGCTTTGCGTTCCTTTGCGGCAATTCAATTTCGCGTGTTCCGTGTAGTTCGCGGTGAAAACTTCTGCCGCCCTTTCAGGCGTTCGACCTATTTGGACGATGAACCCAAGACATTGCCCCGCGCCGTCATCTTTCGACCTTTCAGCCCCTGGCATCAGGGTCTATCTTCGCTGCGCATGGAACTCCGCCATCTCCGTTACTTTGTCGCCGTGGCCGAGGCAGAAAACGTCTCGCGCGCCGCGCTGACACTTCACGTTTCGCAACCGGGATTGAGTCGGCAAATTCGCGATCTGGAGGAAGAACTCGGTTTTTTGCTTTTGGAACGGAGCGCCAAATCCGTGCGCCTGACCGATGCGGGCCGCGTGTTCCTGATCGAATCGCGCGCCGTGTTGGAACGTGCCGACGAGGCGGTGAAAGCGGCGCGATTCATCGCCAGTGGCCATTGCGGCGAACTCCACATCGGCTATGCGCCAACCCTCGCCGCGCGCATCTTGCCACCCGCGTTGCGAGCCTTTCAAACCGGGATGCCCAGTGTGCGCGTAAAGCTGCACGATTTATCCACCGAAGAAATGCTGGCCGGGTTGCACGAAGGCCGGTTGCAACTCGCCTTCCTCGAGCGTCCGCGGACGGCCGTGTTGCGCGGACTGCGGTTCGAGGAGCTGATGCGCGATCCGCTGCGTCTCGCCGTCGCGCCCCATCACCCGCTCGCCCGGCGGCGCGGCGTGGCCCTGGCGGACGCCGTGCGCGAACCCTTCATCGCCTACAGCCCCAAGGACTATCCCGACTATCACGAATTGCTGGCCGGCGTGTTCTCGGCGACCAAAGGCCGGCTGCGTATCGTGGAAGAACCCGACGGCGTTTCCAGTCTGATTTCCGCCGTCGGAGCGGGCCATGGAGTCGCGTTAATGCCGGACTCCCTGGCCTGCATCGCGGGAGCACGCGTGAAACTCCTGCCACTGACACCCGCGCCCAAGCCTTTGTCCATCGGCATCGTTTCGCCCCAAACCGGACGAACCACCGCCGCGGAAAGCTTCTTGAAGTGCGCCAAGGAAGTGCTTTCGGGAAAATGACGAATGTTCGGAGACTGCGATTTTTCCATTGTCGCGGCTGCGATGTGCGCTTTGATTCGGCGCACAGGATTTGAATGAATAGCTTTGGCTGACGAGGGGAATACTTTCACCAAGTTGGCCGAGCCTTGAGAACATTCTGCCCGAATTGAAAACCGTTTTGCCCAACGCCTGCCTTCGCACAAGGCTTCCACATTCACCAAGGACGGCAAGCTCCGCCCGAATCTGAACAAGGTTTGGCTCGCTTCGTTCGCGGGCATTTGTTCGACCGACTTCTTTGCGCTCCGTCCCGACCGCGAGCGCGTCGAGCCGCGCTTGTTTCAATTCCTGATGCTTTCCCCGCAGTTCAACGAACAGGTGCTTTCGTTCGTTCGCGACGCGCAGTTGCCGCGCGTCTCTTGCGATGATTTGGCGCCCATCGAAATCCCGCGGCCGCCGCTGGAGGAGCAACGCCGACTCGTGGCGGAGCTGGACGCGGAGGCGGCGCAGATGGAGGCGGTGCGCAGCTTGATTCCCCGTTTCGAAGCCAAAATCCAACGCGTCCTCGACCGCGTGTGGGGCAATGGCACGGAGGCCACAGAATAGTTTCCAAATGCTTTGAGATTGATCATTATCTTTTCACAACGATGCGCACGTTGGAAAAACTGACGATCCAGAACTTCAAGTCCATCCGGGAGCAGACGCTCGAACTGGGCCGGCTCAACGTGTTCATCGGCGGCAACGGTGCGGGCAAATCCAACCTGATCGAAGCGTTCCGTTTCCTCCGGGAGATCGTCAATCAGCACCTTGCGGTTTATACCGGCACCAAGGGCGGAGCGGATACGTTGTTATATTTTGGCAGGAAGCGTTCTCCGGAGATGTGCTTTCGTCTCGAGTTTGGCGAAGGCGACACCGCCAATGCGTATTCGGTGAAATTGCGCGGCACGGATGAAGACAGCCTCATGATCGCGGAGGAGATGGCCTTTTACCACGAGCGGAAAAAGTATCCGAAGCCTTACGACAAGGGAGTTTCCTCGTTCTCAAAAGAGTCCAAGTTGAAGGCGGTGGATCACATTTGCACGCGCCAGGTGATGCGGGATTTGGACAGCTACCGTGTTTATCACTTTCACGACACGAGCGAGACCGCGGGCGTCAAAGGCACGTGCGACCTCGATGACAATCACGTGCTCCGCCCACAGGCTGAAAATCTGGCGGCGTTCCTCTACTGGATGCAGCAGAAGCAGCCCGATCATTTCGCGAACGTTCAGGACACGCTGCGGCAGATCGCGCCGTTCTTCCAGGAGTTACGCCTCGCCCCGCGCAAGCTGAACGAAACCAAAATTTTGCTGGAATGGAAGGAGAAGGGCAGCGACGCGTATTTCAACGCCTCGTCGCTTTCGGATGGAACGCTGCGCTTTCTTTGTCTTACCACGTTGTTGTTGCAGCCGGAGTTGCCAGCGGTGGTGCTGCTGGACGAGCCGGAGCTTGGGTTGCATCCGGCGGCAGTGACGTTGCTGGCGGGCCTGCTGGCGTCAGCGGCGACGCGCACGCAAGTCATCGTCGCAACGCAGTCCGTGACGCTGGTAAATCAATTCGAGCAGGACTCAGTCTGGACGGTGGATCGGAAAGATAACCAGAGTGTCTTCACCCATTTGAGCGGTGAAGACATGTCGGCGTGGCTGGACGGCTATGCGCTCGGGGAGCTTTGGGAAAAGAACGTCCTGGGCGCGCGTCCATGAGCAAGCGGGTGCTGATTCTCGTCGAAGGACAAACCGAGGAACGGTTTGTGAAGGACGTGCTTGGCCCGGCTTTCTTCCATCAAGAATTGTTTTTTCGTGCGACTATTCTGGTCACGAAGCGAGTGAAGGACGGTCCAAACTTCAAGGGCGGCGTAACCAACTTCTCCAAGTGCCCGCACTTCAACGACTGGATGAACAAACTGGAGGCGTTCGCCGCCGCATAAGCCATGCCCTCCGAAGCCCAAGCCCGCATCACAATCGCGCAGTTACGCGGAGGGCCTCGGCGTCAACGACATTGTTCTGAGCAATGGGCTAGTGCATTTCTGAACCGTGGCGGCATCAGATACGCGGCAAGTTGCGTGGCTTCCGATGGCTTCAGGCCATTGTTATTTTCGGCAGGGGTTTGTTCTCGAAGCAGCGGAGCAAGACGGCGGCGCGATCGCTGTCGTCGAGCGCCTGCATGGCTTGATTGTGGCCGGCGGTTCCGCGCTCGAGTTCTACTCCGGAGGACTACCCACGGGCGCGGGATTGTGCTAAGCAGTAACTATGCAGTTGATACCTATGAACTGGCATGAAGTTGGTGAATGAACCAGCCAAGGCTCTTCAACCGAGAGCGCGGCCTTCCGTTCAAGCAAACCGAGGATCTGTGAAGACTCCCGAGAAGAGTTCCGCCCTGTTACGATTCGACTTCGCCGCTCTGGTCCTCGCGGTCAGTTCGTTTGCATTCGCCGCAGAACCTTCGAAATCGCCGGTGGTCGTCACGAGCCACCCGCTGGAGTTCATCGACACGAGTTTCGAAAACGCCTCGCCGGTCTGGTATGATTTTGCTCCGGACGGCACGGTTCAGGTCCATTTGCTCTACGACCATGAACGGTCCTCCCCGAATCGCGCCGCCGGCCACATTCATATTCAGCTTCACGCGAAAACCGGCGCGAAGCTGACGCTCGAGTTCAAGAATCTCGACAACGTATGGAACGGCGTTAGCGGGTCGGTCGCCCGCGAGTTGAAAGTGGTCGTCGTTTCGCAGGATGGCCGCAACTGGAAGCCGGTTCCGCTGGAGAGCTTGCCGGAGAATCGCGTGCGGTTGCGCCTCGAGATGCCCGGTTCGCTGCTCTACATCGCGCGCGTCGAACCTTACCGCGTGTCGGACCTCGACAATTTTATCGCGGACATCGGCAAGAACCGTCTGGTGCAAGTCACCCCGATCGGAAAGACGGTTCAAGGCCGGAATCTGGAAATCCTTCGCGTCGGCAATCCGGCGGCGCCGTATCGCGTGTTCCTCCGCGCCCGCGCGCACGCCTGGGAACCCGGAGGCAACTGGGTGGTGGAAGGATTGCTCCGCCGGCTGCTCGAAGGGGACCCGGAGGCGCGGAAATACTTGGAGCGTTACTGTGTGTACGTTTTGCCCATGGCGAACAAGGATGGCGTGGCGCTCGGCCGCACCCGATTCAACCTTCGCGGCAAAGATCTGAATCGCAACTGGGACAAACCGTCCGATCCGCAGCTTGCCCCCGAAAACTTCGCGCTCGAACAGTGGCTGGAAGGGATGCTGAAGGCGGGCCAGCCGCCGCACCTCGCGTTGGAGTTGCACAACGATGGCGGCGGCCTCTTGCACATCAGCCGCCCGCCCGTTCCCGAATTGCCGCGCCATCTGGAGCGAATGTCAGCGCTGGAGCACTTGCTCCGCAAGCACACGTGGTTCACGGAAGGAAGCACGAAAGGCTCGTTCCGCAACTCGGGCACGCTCGGCGATGGCTGGCTGGAGCGTTATCACATCGACGCCGCCGTCCATGAGTTCAATTGCAACTGGATTGCCGGACTCAAGGATTATCCCTCGGCCAAACACTGGCGGACGTACGGCGAAAAACTCGCCCTCGTGTTCTACGAATACTTCGGATCGGTCAAGCCGTGACCGTGGCTGGTTTCTCTGTTTTCGGAGCCGTTCTCCCTCTCCCCGCGGGAGAGGGTTGGGGTGAGGGAGAAGCGCGGGCACTTTCCAAAGTCGTTGATCTGTCCAACGCTTTCTCCCGCGCACCCTGTCCCTCTCCCTCGAGGGAGAGGGAATCGAAAAAACGCACCGGCGGCGTAGCCCGTCACACAACTGCGACCTTCACGCAGTGGATCGGCGGGAGCGAGTCGAACAGGCACTCCCACTTCTCGCCGCCGTCGCGGCCGATCCACAGTTGGCCCGTGGTCGTGCCGAAATAGAGGGCCGGGGACGACAGTTCATCGGTGTCCATGGCGTCGCGCAGCACCGTGAAGTAGGTCTCCTTTTTCGGCAGCCCTTGCGCGACCTTCTTCCAGGAGTTACCCCCGTTTTCGCTGCGCCAGACGGCGGGCGCGCCGCCCGGACAGGTCCGCGTCTCGGGCGCGAGCGGCATGACGTAAACAATGTCGGGGTTGTGCGGATGGACGAGAATCGGGAAGCCGAAATCGGAGGGCAGACCGGCCGCAATCGAGCGCCACGTGTGGCCGTGGTCGTCGCTGCGCAGCACGCCGATGCCCGGCCTGGGACCGCCCGGACCGGCCCACTCTGACCAGCCGCCGTGATTCTGCATGTAAAGCCTTCCGGGCGCGTCCTTGTGGCCCGCGATCTTGTGGACGCACTGGCCAAATTCAGGATACGGATCCGGCGTGAAACCCGCGCCGACACCTTTATTCGCCGCCACGAATGTCCGGCCGCCGTCCTCGCTCAAATAATGGCCCCCGGTCGAGATACCCAGATGCACACGGTTCCCGTCGCGCAGGATGGTGTGCATGCACAGCCCGCCATTGCCGGGATGCCACTGGCGGGCGTGCTCGTGGTTGCTGATGCCCGGGACCATTTCCCACGAATCGCCCCCATCGCCGCTCCGGAACAGCGCGGCCGGCTCGACACCGCACCAGAGATCTTTCTTGCCGTCCCCAGGTTCGAGCGACCAGATGTTGGCCAGGGCGCGACCGTCCTTTTTGGGAAAGGCTGGCGCCGACTTCGTTTCCTCGAATGTTTTGCCCAGGTCGGTCGAGCGCAGAACTTTCATGCCGAAGAACGCGTTGCAGCTCGAAGCGTAGAGGCGCGGCGTGCCGCGCGTGTCGATGAGTGTGGAGTAAACGGCCACGCCTTTGCCGAATGGGCCGTGCAGCGCAAAGCGGCGCCGAGGCTTCGATGATTCGGCCACGAACAGCCCTTTCTTGGTCCCAAGGCAGAGAAGAACACGATTAGCCATATTTGATTTAACCTCCCGAGACCGCCGGCAGAATCGTCACCTCGTCTCCCGGACAAAGCGGCGTATCAAGTCCATGGCGGTCGCGCATGTGATGGGTGTTGACGAACAAATTGATGTGCCGGCGCACCGCACCTGTCTCGTCGCAGACACTGCGGTAAAGCGCCGGGTAGCGCCGCTCCAGTTCCTCCAGCACGGCGCGCAGATTTGTCGCCGAGAGGTCGAGCTCCGACGCGCCCGCGCAGCAATCGCGCAGCGGTCCGGGAACGTGGACCGTGATTTTCAAGGGGCGAGTCATGGCGGCTCCGGCGCGTTCCACGGCGGCGACTTTAGGTGCATGCGAGTGCGCGTCAAACCATTTTGTGCCCGGGAGCGCGGGTTCTGTCATCTCCTGACGCGTGTCGAAATCTACTGAGAATTCCATGCTTGCGAGGTTGCAGCGACTCGCAAAGCCGCGTTTGTCGCCAGTGACGGCGGGGCCGTTCTCCAAAGGCACAGGCTGCGAGCCGTGAGGTTGGCCAGAGCCGCGGAGGCTTGCTGAACGGCCGGCATACCGTATCCTCCCGGTGCTCGAAATCAGATCCCGTATTGGCGAGGTTGTGAATGAACTTGAAAACAAGCGCAGGAACCCGGGACGTCGGGTGAGGACGGGAACGTGACTGCCCCATGAACAAGCCAGCCAACCGCGTCGCGCTCGTGACCGGCGGCGCCTCCGGCATCGGGCGAGCACTTTGCGAGGAACTCGCGGCTGAGGGCATCTTCGTTGTTGTCTCGGATATTAATTTCGCAGGAGCGCAGGAGGTTGCCGACGCGATTCGAGAGCGACACGTTTGCGCTGAGGCAATGCCCCTGGATGTTTCCTCTGCGTCAGAAGCAGAGAAGGTCGTGAACGAGATTGCCTCCCGGCACGGCCGGCTGGATTTCATGTTCAACAACGCGGCGGTGGCGGTCGTCGGAGAGCTGCGTGATGGCAACGTCGAAGATTTTCGGCGCGTCGTGGAGGTCAATCTGTTCGGCGTCGTGAATGGGTCGATGGCCGCTTATCGGGTCATGCTGCGACAAGGATTCGGGCACGTCGTCAATGTTTCATCGGTCACGGGCCTGATGCCGACGCCGATTCTCACGGCTTACAGCACGAGCAAATGGGCCATTATTGGTTTCTCGCTTGCGCTTCGCGCCGAAGCCGTGGATTTCGGCGTGAAGGTGAGTGTCGCCTGCCCTGGACTGGTGCGAACGGACATCGCCGAGCGCAACATCTACTGGAACGTGACGAAGGAGGACTACCTGCGTTGGTTGCCTTGGAAAAGCATGATGATGACGCCCGCGCAAGCCGCCCGGTCCATCTTGCGAGGCGTGGCGCGAAACCAGGAAATGATCGTGTTCCCGTTTTCCGCGCGCGCGGCATGGCGGATGTATCGAGCTTGCCCGATCATTTTCGCTCCGCTGTTCCGGCGTACGTTGAAAGGCTTCCGTGATTTGCGACTCAAGCGCTGATTCTTGAGTCTGTGGACCATGGCCCCCCTTCCTTGGCGTTGAGCAGAACACTTTTTCTCAAACCAAAAAACTTCAAAAAATTCCTTTGACTCTCACGTTGCGTTATCCCTGACAGTGCCCGCAGCCGTTGGTATCATGGTGATGCCGGCGGAGGAACGTCGATGGCTTACACAGTCAAAAAAGTGGCCGCAATGTCGGGCGTCAGCGTGCGCACGCTTCATTTTTACGATGAAGTGGGCCTCTTGAAACCCGCGTATCTCGGCGCCAACGGGTATCGCTACTACGAAGAGCCGCAGCTCTTGACGCTCCAGCAAGTCCTGTTCTACCGGAAGCTGGGCTTCGAGTTGAAGCAGATCAAAAAGATTCTGAGCCGGCCGGACTTCGACAAAGTCACGGCGCTGGAATCACATCGGAAGGTTTTGCGCAAAAACCTCGCCGACACCCGCAGACTGATTCAGACCATCGACAAAACCATCGAACACTTGAAAGGAACCAAGAAAATGAAAGGCAAGGAACTGTTTGTGGGCTT
>JACPRI010000025.1 GCA_016190065.1 Verrucomicrobiota bacterium | reverse complement strand
GTGAGCACGTCGGAAGATTGCACGCGGTTCACGGTCAGAACGGCGTTGGTGCTCGTGGCGGAGCCGGCGGAGTTGCTGATTTTTGCGCGGTAACTTCCCGACGCCGTGACTGCGACGTTGGTCAGCGAAAGAATCGAATTCGTCGCGCCAGCCAGATCGGCCTCGTTGAACTGCCATTGATAGCGGAAGGGCAGCGTTCCTTTGGCGGCTACCGTGAACGACACCGTGGCGCCTACGAGCACGGTTTGGTTCTGTGGTTCGGTGGAAATGGTCGGCGCCGTCGCCGGCGTAGGGGCGATGCGGTAAGCGACCAGTCCGTTGTTGGTGTCGAGCACGAACACCGCGTTCGTTCCTCCAACCGCCCCGAAGTCCACGGAGCCTGTGCCGTTCGCGTTAGCGTTGTCCGTCGGCAAATTCTCCTGATCGAGCAGGGTGATATCCGCCGCCGTGGAAATATCATAAACGCGGAATTGATCCGGCGTGGCCACCGTGAAAGCTCCAAGCAATTTCTTCGCAGCCGCGACCCCGATAACGGGAACGGCACTGGGGAAAATCGGATCGGCAAATTCTTTGACCAAAGTCGCCTGGCCCGTCGTCAGGTTGAATTCAACGTGGCGTAAGGGTGTGCCGTTGGATTTGAGCCAAAGACGGTTCCCTTCCCCGAAAGCGACACCCAAACTGCCCGCGCCGGCCGCGGCGCCCGTAATCACTTTCGAGGTGAACGTCAGGCCGTCGGTCGTGGTGAAGACCGCGACTGTCATGCTCGCCCGCGAGGCGGCCACGATCATCGTGTTTGCCCCCGAACCGCGCACGTCAAATGAATCGCCCCAGCGCTGCGGATTCTTGCTCGCGCCGGTGACGGCATCCACGCCGGCGGGATCGCCTTCAAACGCCATCTCGGGCGCGGCGTCGGATTTGTCGCTCGCCCAACGATAGATTTTGAAATTGGGCGCCGTCGTGCTCGTGGAAAGATTGGCGGCATAGACCACACCGTCGTCAGTGACGCCGACCATGTTCAAGGCGAAGGTGCCGCCGGCCACGCCGTCGGTGTTCAAGGTGCGCACTTCGGCGCCGGTCACGGCATCAAGCACCACTACGCTTAAGCCGCCCGCGCGATTCACCAGCACCAGATTGGTCGTCGCCGCGTTGAAGGCCAGGCCGCGCTGGTTGTTGTCCGTCGTCACGTAGGGCCGGTCGCCCGGGAGCAATTGCCAGTGCGGAACTAGATCGTCGGCTCGGAGTTGTGGCCAGGCAAGGAGGGTGATCAACAAGATAATGGTGAGCCTCGGAAAGAGTACGCAAAGATTCGGCAGGCTGGAAGCCCGCCCTGCCTTAACCAAGGACTTCTCGGACATGTTCATGGTTCTGAGAATCGAGTGGAAGCAACTTGTGGTGGCCATGGCAAAACTTTCATTCCGTGATTCCGTGCGCGAGGTTTTCCCGCGTGAATTGAGGGAGGAACTCGTGAAGCTCTCTTCTCTCGGCCACGAGAGTAGCGGATCACGCTTCGGCGCGTCAAAAGTTTGTTGTCTTGCCGCCTTCGTTTGGCAGGATGCTCGCGACTGGAGAAGCATGACCGGGAGATCAAAGAAAATTTTCAGCATCGGCGCCCTCCTTGCGTTGACGCTCACCGTCTTCGTCGTCACACGCATTCAGGTTCGATCAAAGCCGGAACCACTCTACCGGGGGCAACCGGTCAGTTACTGGACTAGACAGATCCACGGTACGAATATTGTGGCCCATCAGCAGGCATACTCGAGCTTTCAACAAGGAGACGTTGACGCCGTTCCGTTCCTGATCAGGGCTGCGGAAGCGCGCGACTCCATGTTTGACCGATTCTATCGATCGCTTTGGAAAAAGGCCGTCCCTCGCTTGCCGTCAAGCATTAGAACAATGATGCGGCCACCAAAACCCGATCTCAATTCTGTCCGCGCTATGGCGATAAATTCATTGGCTCACATTGGACCGAGCGCAGCGGAGGCTGTCCCTGCGGTCATCCGGGCTGTGGAATTCGACAATCCGAACGTTCGTCTTGCGGCTGTCAATTTCCTGCTCGCGATGGGTCCTGACGCGCAGGTCCGAATCTCCCCATTGATCCGGCTCGTGAACGACAAGGACGAGGGACTCGCCTGGGCTGGACTGACTCTCGTAGCCAGACCCGCTCGCGACTCTCCGAAGGCGATGCGAGCTGTGACTCAGGCCCTCCAACACGAAAGTTTCCGCGTGCGCGGCAAGGCAGCGATCACACTCGGCCAATTGGGCGCTCGGGCTAAGGAGGGTATTCCGGCGCTCCAGGCCGCGTTGAAAGACGAATATTGGAACGTCCGCGAAGCGGCGGCCGAGGCGCTGAAGAAAATTGAATCGGGCAAGGATTAACAGAAGCCAACCAAGACAACGAAGTCTTAGTTCTCTTCGTTGCCTTCTGTTCACTGTGCTGGGAGGCCTCGACCCACATCGACAGAAGTTTGTTGTGTTGTCGGCCGCGTTTGGCAGGATCCTCGCGACTGGAGCATGACCGGGAGATCAAGACAAAGAAGTGAAGAACACAATAACCCTCGGATTGTTCAGTGCCTGCACGCTTTTGTTCGGTGGTTGCGTCACCTCGAATTCCCATTCGCGATATTCAATCGCCGACGCCCAATCGCGCTTCGCTTCCTTCGGCACCAATAAGATCCACTACGTCACCGTTGGGAAAGGCCGGTCATCGATCGTGTTTGTCCACGGCTGGTCGTGCAACGGCGGCTTCTGGCGCGCACAGGTTCCCGCGCTCGCCAACAAGGCCCGGCTCATCCTCATCGACCTGCCCGGCCACGGCCAGAGTGACAAACCGCACACGGATTACACCATGGACTTCTTCGCGGGCGGCGTCCTCGCGGTGATGCACGACGCGCGCGTGGACAAAGCCACCCTGGTCGGTCACAGCATGGGCACGCCGGTGATTTGCCGCGTCCATGCCCAGGCGCCAGCGAAGGTCGCGGCCCTGGTCGCCGTCGATGGCCTTCTGCGCCGGCCCGTCGTGACCGCCGAGCAGGTCGAGCAATTCACCGGGCCGTATCGGACGCCGCAGTACCGCGAACACACCACGCGCTTCATCGGTTCCATGTTCCCGAACCCCGGCACGGAAACGTTGCGCGACCGCGTGCTGGCCGAAGTGCTGGCCACGCCGCAACACGTCATGAACGGCGCGATGCAAGGCATGTTCGGCGCAGGTCAGCCCGCGTGGGACCTGCCCACAGCGAACGTGCCCGTGGTCGTCCTTAATGCGAGGAATCCGATGTGGACGACCGAGTACGAAGCGTACGTCCGCTCGCTCTCACCGAGGACCGATTACCGCGTGATAGACGGCGCGGGTCATTTCCTCATGCTGGAAAAGCCGGCTGAATTCAACGCCGCGCTCATGGAAATGCTGGGGAAGTTCGCGTTGATTAACCACTAAATTGGGAACGATAACGTTTTGCCTCTTGACCATCCGCCCTAATGGGTGACCCCTGTTTCAAAACGGAGGTGCTCGACGCGCTGGAGGCGGCTCTCAAGCGTTTGGAAGAAGCGCCTCATCACCCCAAGCTGCGGAGCCATAAACTCTCCGGCGATTTCGAGGGATGCTGGGCGTTGCTCTGCGGGTTACGACCTTCGCATTTTTTTTGAATTTGTTCGACCGAGGAAGAGGGCCGAAATGGAAATACACCTGCTCAATGTCGGCACGCACGACGAGGTTTACTGACGCGCGGATCGCCGGTTGGTTTCCGTTTCGGTCACTCACTCTTGGCCGACCCATTGAATCTTGGCTTTCCCCGGCTGCTCTGGAATCTTTCTGCGCGTGAGCGACGTGACGCGCATTCTCGAACGCGTTCGGCAAGGCGATTCTGAAGCCGCGGGGGAATTGCTGCCGCTCGTGTATGACGAGTTGCGCCAGCTCGCCGCCGCGAGAATGGCTCATGAGCAACCGGGGCAGACTCTTCAACCCACCGCGCTGGTGCATGAAGCCTGGCTGCGGTTGGGTGGGCATCAACAAGCTCGCTGGCAGAACCGCGCCCACTTCTTCGCCGCGGCGGCGGAAGCGATGCGGCGAATCCTCATCGACCGCGCGCGCAAACGGCAACGGCGCGCTTCCTCCGGCCTGGCCACACCGGAGGAACTTCACGAATCACGCATCCAACTGTGCGTGCCGGAGGCCGAACTGCTCGCGTTGCATGAAGTGCTGGATCAGTTGGCGAAAGTCGATACCGATGCGGAGCGGCTCGTGAAGCTGCGTTACTTCGTCGGCATGAGCATGGCCGAAGCGGCGGAGGCGCTGGGGATGTCCTTGCGCCAAGGCGAACGGCTCTGGACCTTCGCCAAAGCCTGGTTGCGGGACGCCATCCGCCGCGACCGATAGCCTGAACACTTCACACGTCTGTCGGGGGAGCGCACGCGCCTCGCGTGCCACTTGCGGCGCCTCGCCGCAACGGTGCACCTACGGCCTGCAACAATGTGTTAGTTGCACCTCGCTGGCGCCCGTCGGCGAGGCACCGACGGGAACACCCGAGGGCGCGTGTGCTCCCCAGAACGGCTGAAAGATTCTTGGAAAAGTTGGCGGGTTTTTCCGGCCCAGACGCATGTAGGCGCAGAAAGACACTTATGAAAGATCAAGACCAGACCGAACGGGAGCGACAAGCGCGCGACATTTTTCTCCGGGCCGTCGAGATTCACTTACCCGAAGCGCAAGCGGCCTACCTCGAAGGGGCGTGCCAGCACGATGCTTCTCTCCGCTCGCGCGTGGAAGCTCTCTTGGGGAATCATCGGAAGGACTCCTTCCTCGAAACCGCCGCCATCAGCGGGGCGCCGACGGCGATTAGCCAGACGGCCATTTCCGAAGGCCCCGGCACAGTGATTGGCCGTTATACGTTGCTCCAGATGATCGGCGATGGCGGCTTCGGCGTGGTCTATATGGCCGAGCAGAAGGAGCCGGTCCGCCGTCGGGTCGCGCTCAAGATCAT
>JACPRI010000180.1 GCA_016190065.1 Verrucomicrobiota bacterium | reverse complement strand
TCTCTACATCGCCGACTCATCAAATCACCGAATTCGCAAGGTGACCCGGGACGGTGTGATCCAAACACTCGCGGGCACCGGTGTTCCAGCTTTCAGCGGCGACGGCGGTCCAGCCACTTCGGCCAGGCTCAACTCTCCGACATGCGTTGCTGTGGATGCAGCCGGCAACCTTCTCATTGCGGACACGCAAAATCATCGCATCCGCAAGGTGACTCCGGTCGGCTTGATCAGCACGTTGGCCGGCACCGGTTCCGCCGCTTTCAACGGCGACGGCGGTCCTGGCACCTCGGCTTCACTCCAATCGCCTCAAGGCCTGGCGCTCGACGCAACCGGAAATCTCTACGTTGCCGACTCTTTGAACCACCGCGTTCGCCAGCTCGCTCCCGACGGTCGGATCAGCACCATCGCGGGAAGCGGCGCACGGGGATTCGGCGGAGACGCCGGGCCGGCGATGCTTGCGAATCTCAATTCTCCGAGTCGTGTCGCTGTGGACGCCGAGGGGAATCTGTTGATCGCCGACACGGGCAACCATCGCATCCGCAAGGTGACACCGGGGAGTTTGATCACGACCATGGCAGGCGCGGGAACATTCGGATACTCGGGCGATGGCGGTTTGGCAACTGGCGCTCAGCTCTATTCCCCGGCAGGCGTCGCACTAAATGCGGCGGGCGATCTGTTCATTGCCGACACGCAGAACCACCGCATTCGCAAAGTGAGCGTGCGAGCCGAGCCGCCTGTGGTTGAACCGGCTCTCGGCGTTCCTTTTGTCGAACGTCAGTTGCCTTCGAGCTACACGCCTTCAGCCAAATTCGTAGTCACACTGCAGGCGGCGGTTCCGGCCGGTACACAGGTGTACGCAGTCGAGGATCAACCACCGGCGGGCTGGGTCGTGGGCGCGGTGAGCCATGCCGGTTCCTTTTCCTCCGCCGATCAAAAAGTCCGTTTCGGTCCGTTTTTCGACGCGACATCGCGGAGTCTGATTTACGAAGTAACGCCGCCCGCTAGCGAGAGCGGCACGAAGGGATTTCGCGGCAAAGCTTCGGCGGATGGAGTGGACAGCGCCATCGGCGGACTGAATACAATCGCTCTGGCGGACCTTGGCCAAAGGCATCCGGCGGACAACAATCCGGCGGATAACCGGCTGACCATCTCCGAAGTGACCTCCTACGGCGCGGCCTGGCGGAGGGGGACCAGTTGGCCGACCGGGCCGAACCCGATCCCCATCAGTTATCTCACGCGCGCGGGCGCACTTTGGAGAGGCGGAGAAACCTATCGTCTCAACCCAAGCATTGCCGAACCGCCGCTCTGGTGGGTGAGCGACACGTCCGTCGCGCCCCAAGACACCAGCCGCGCACGAGCAAACGTCTCGTTGATGGGGCAGTCTAGTTTACGGACATTGGTGGAACGGCATTTGACCGACCGCTTTGTTCCCGGGGAAGCCCTGACCATCGAACTCACAGTGCAGCCCCAGGCCACCGCATCTGTTTATGCCGTGGAGGATCGGGTGCCGGACGGTTGGACCGCTTCGAGCGTCAGCCACGACGGCACATGGGACGTACGGAATCAGCGCGTGAAATGGGGGCCCTTTTTCGACGGTTCGCCTCGCGTGTTGAGCTACCGAGGCCATTCTCCGAAGGACGCGCTGGAGGCCGTAGCCTTTGCCGGCGCCGCGTCATTTGATGGGCGAGACCTGGAAGTGACTGGCCCGAGACGGACGCGCGCGAGCAGCCGGCTGGGGAAATTGAGATTCTTAATGAACGGACGAGTGGAACTCGAGATTCACGGCCACGCCGGAGCGCGCTACACGATCGAGGTTTCGAGCAACCTCGCCGATTGGTCGCCGTTGGGCACCTTCATTCCGGTCGATAGGAAACTTGTTTTCGACGATCCGAACCGGTCGAGTCGGAGACAAACCTTTTACCGGGCCGTCAGAGAAGAGGGAACTCTCCAGGCCAACCGCGAATCAACGCCAATGCACACGAGTCAAAATGCCAATCTATCCAACAGATCGAGTCCAACGGAATCCGTCCAAGGCGCACGATAAAACTCCGCTCCTGCGGCGCCTTGCAGGACGCACTCGACTCAAGTGCCCGCTGGCGCTGCTGCTCCTATTCTTCGCCCCGATTTCAGCAAGGGCCGCGGAAGTGCGGGACGATTTCAACGACGGGAATGACGCCGGTTGGACGCGGCATTCGCCATTGGCCCAGTCCGGTTCGTCCGGCGCGTTCAGTTTTCCCAATGGTGGTTACCGCATCCGCACGACGGCGCCGTCGCCTAATCCGGAGATGTTCGGACCAGGGCGCGCCTATAGCGTACGCTCCGAGGCCTATTCGGACTTTTACATCGAGGTGGACATTGTGAATTGGGACAACAACCTGCCTCAGGCTTTCGGCATCCTGGCCCGCGTTGGAACACCAGGGCTGGGGACAACCACCGGCTATGCCTTTTCCTGGGATCGCGGCGATACTCCCAACACCGGCAACGTCGATCTGGTCCGCATTGACGGGGAACGGACGACTCAACTTCCCCTCTCCGGTGAGGAAAACATTCAACTGGGGCCGGGCCGGCAGTACCGGTTTGTCTTTCTTGGTCGCGGGCCGTCGTTCGAGGGGCGCATTTATGAGTTGCCGGACACCGCTCGCGCCAAACTCACCGTGACCGCGTCCAACGCCACTTATGCCAGCGGACGCGCCGGCTTGCTCGCCGTGGACGACAGCGACGCGCTCAATCGAACCGCCGACGCCACCTTCGACAATTTTTTCGCCACGGATCGTGAACGGGAACCACCGCCGCCCCTCACGTCGTATCGCCTTGCAATTCCGCCCGGCCTTTCCGCTATCGCCAATCATTTCGACAACGGCGGAAATACTATCGCCGAATTGCTGCCCAAGGCCCCGGAAGGGACACTGCTCTGCAAATTCGACAGCGCCCGGCAAATTTACGCGGTTAGCCAATTCCAGTTTGGCGCCTGGACTCGCCCCAAGGAAACTTTGGCGCCCGGGCAGGGCGCCTTGATTCATAATCCCGGCCGGGAATTCTCAATCACATTCGCGGGCGCAAAACCAGGCTTCTCGCAAATTCCACAGCTCCACGCCGGCCTCAATCTCATCAGCTTGCCCGTGCCGGGCGAAAGCTCGCTGCCGTCGCCGAAGCTCGGAGATCAGCTTGTGCGATTCAATGCCACCCGACAGAGTTTTGTTCACCACACATTTGATGACCTCGAGAACAACTGGATCCCCCGTCTGGACCCGCCGCTTAGGGTTGGAGAGTCGTTCTTCTATCGCGACCCGAGTCAGCCGCCGGGGCTGGATGCCGTCTCAGGCGGGACGGCCTATTTCAGCACGTTTCTGCCTGGTGAAGTAAATGCTCGAATCCTATCGGCAGATGGCACCGGCATTGGCGAAGGATATGTGGCACAACTTTACGGCGGACCCGCTGGGGCACCGGTCAGCAAGCTGGTGCCGTTAACTCCGACCACAACTTTCCAAACGACGAGCGCGGTGGCGTCGGGCTATGTGAATCCGGTTGTGGTCAACCTGCCTGGCATCGCTCCCGGCGCTCAAGCGACGATTCTGATGCGAGTCTTCGACGGCGCGTCGTTTGATGCCTCAACGCACCGGGGTGAAAGTGCTTCCATCACCGTTACTTTAGGGGGCGGTGTGCTGCCACCGGCTCGCCTCGCTGGATTGCCCGGCTTTTCATTTCTTTCGCCCCGTCCAGAAGTTCCACGAGCAGGCCGGATCAGCGTCGAACGAGCCGCCAATGGCTTCACGCTCACTTACACAGGAATTCTGCAGTCCGCGGACGCGGTCACCGGCCCGTATTCCGATGTCGTCGGACTGGCGAGTCCAACCGCAATCACCTTCAAAGAAAAAGCCCGGTTCTTCCGGCTCAAACCGGAGTGAGAATAAGGTAGTGGAGGTAGTGGGTGGGGACATTTCTCGGGTGCGGAGTCGTCATTTGACGAGCGTTGCTGACAAAAGCGGAGTTTGCGCCCACAGTGGCCGGGAGCAATGCAGGACGATCAATGACGACTCCCAACGTCCACACCGGCCAAATTCTTTCGGCCCGGCCCGCGCCCCAAACCGATCCCACGCCGATCTTTGAGTTTTTCCGCGGCAATTACGGGACCGAGTTGCTTGTGGCTGCGTCCCGGCACTTCAATATCTTCGCGCGGCTGGCCAGCACGCCCCTTTCGTTTGAGGATCTCCGACTGGAGTTGAAGCTGGCGGAGCGGCCGGCGGTGGTGCTGCTGACCGCGTTGCGCGCGTTCGGGCTCTTAAGCAAAGATTCCCAGGGCCGATTCGATTTGTCTCCGTTGGCGCGGGAGCATCTGGTTCCGGGCGCTCCATTCGACGTGAGCGATTATCTCAGTCCGGCGCTCAAATCGCCTGGCGTGCAAGCGATGATCGAACGGTTGCAAACCAATCGTCCGGTCGGCGCCAAACAACACGAACCAGGCGCGGCGTTTATTTATCGCGACGGAATCGAGTCCGCGATGGAGAAGGAGGCCAGCGCGCGATTCCTCACGCTGGCGCTGGCGGGCCGCGCGAAGAACGTGGCGCCGATCCTTGCGGCGCGGGTTCCAATGGCCGGCGTTTCTTTGTTGCTGGACGTCGGGGGCGGAACGGGAATTTACAGCATCGCCTTCCTGCAAAAGAATCCGCGCCTCCGAGCAATTGTGCTGGACCGGCCTGAGGTTTTGAAAGTGGCGGCCGAAATGGCGGCAGCTTACGGCGTTGCGGACCGGCTGGAATGCCGGGCGGCCGACATGTTTGTCGATCCCCTGCCGGCGGGCGCGGAGGCGATCCTGCTCTCGAATGTGTTGCACGATTGGGACGTGCCGCAGTGCCGCACGCTGGTCGAGCGTTGCGCCGCGCGCCTCGCGCCGGGCGGGCGGTTGTTAATCCACGACGTATTCCTGAATGACGATCTGGATGGCCCGCTGCCGGTGGCGCTGTATTCGGCAGCGTTGTTTGTGTTGACGGAAGGCCGCGCGTACAGCGGTTCAGAATATCGGGCCTGGCTGGCCGCGGCGGGATTGCGACCCCGCGAAATCGTTCCGACCTTGATTCACTGCGGGGTGTTGACCGGATCGACGAACGTCGAGCATTAAACATCGAACTTCCAACATCGAATCGGAGAAGGTCCCGTTCGACGTTCAGGGTTCGATGTTGGACGTTCGATGTTCGTTTCCCAGGCTTGGGCCTTCGCGGTCTCCGCTCACCTTCCAATTACTGAAGCGGAGGCTATACTTTTTTCGTGATTCGACTCGAACCCGACTTTTTGCCGCCCGGGCGCCAAGGTTTGTCCGACGCCGAAGTGGGCGAATTCGCTCGATTGCTCAAGCATGGCCGTCCCGTCGAAAAACAGCGGGCGCTCCTCAAATTGATCGCCGCCGGCGCGGAGTCGGCCTTGGTGGAGTGCCTCCGCGCCAGAGACCCGATCACAGTCCAGTTCGCAACGGATGGACTCTGGGAATGCTGGCTCAATGAAAAGGGACGCAAAGCGCGGCAGGAAATGGAGAAAGGAATCAAACTCATGGAAGCCGGCGGTTTGGGGGAAGCTTTCGAAGTTTTTCAATCACTTGCCAAGGCGCACCCGGACTGGATCGAAGCCATCAACAAGCAAGCGACTGTGCTCTATCTGCAGACCCGGTTGGAGGAGAGCCTCAATCTTTGCCGGCAAGTCGTGGAGCGGAAACCACATCATTTCGGAGCGTGGAGCGGCATGGCCTTGTGCGCGGTCCGGTTGGAGGACTGGAAAACGGCACTGACTGCTGCGTCGCAAGCGTTGCGGCTTCAACCCCGTGGAGAGACGAACCGGGAGATCGTCAAGCTGGCTCGGACGAAGCTTGGCACCGCTTGAAATTCGGCAATCTTGGATGAAATTATGACTGAAGTGGGTGCGGTGCGTGAGTGGTTTAGGTTTGGTTTCCTCTCTCGCGTTTTCCTTGCACCCACTTCATTCCCTTTTTGACCCAAGTCAAACAAGCGCGGTTTTTCCATCGGCACCGAACGCAAGGTCTGTCTATGGTCCACGCCGTCTGTCCACGAATTGAAAATGAATCGGTTAGTCGAACCCATCAGATCGGTTGGCCGCGAACGGCGGTCAGGGAGTGCGCCGGTCCTCCCTGCTCCTTACACGGATCTCCAATCCCAACGGGATTGCGTCTTGCAGCCCAGGGTTGCGAGGAACGAGCTACC
>JACPRI010000179.1 GCA_016190065.1 Verrucomicrobiota bacterium | reverse complement strand
CGTTCCAACAAGCACTGGATGCTTTGGCCGCGGACAAAACGATCGACCTCTACAAACTACTCTTCCGGTGCGATTCCTCCTGAAACTCTCACAAACCGGGAATAACTGAGGGATTACAGCCTGTCCTACATTCGAATTGAAATTCCACGGCCTCAGGGACACAATCCAGGTCATGATTCCCTGGCACGAGTTTCTGAATCCTATCCCCCACCGTTCAACGAAGCGTCGGGCACTGCCTGTTCCTTCGCATGAACCTGGTAGGGCTGCGTTGCCGCGCAGCCGGATTCCTGTCGATAGGACGGCGCAGCAGCACCGCCCTAGCGATCGTCCGTTCATGGTCCGTGCGCACGGCTCGAAAGCTGTGGAGCCTTCCTCGCTCCGCCGCACTTGTTTGTTGTCCTGGCTCGTGGCGTCGTTGGTTGTCGCCGCTGCACTCACAGGCCATGCCGCCGATCAAGGCTGGTATCCACACGAAGGCGGGCTCTTGAAGTATCGGGTCCAAATCCGTTTCGGCGAAGAGCCGGCGGACACCATGCCGGACGGGTGGAAATTTGGACGCGTCTCCGCGGTGGCGACCGATGCTGCCGGGGATGTTTATGTGTTTCAACGCGGCAAGAAGGCCGAACCCATCGTGGTTTTTGACGCAAAAGGAAAGTATCTGCGTTCGTGGGGCCGCGGGATGTTCGGCAATCCCCACGGCATGCGCGTGGATCGGGAAGGCCACGTGTGGATCACCGACAACGGCGATCATCAAGTCATGAAATTCACGCGCGACGGGAAATTGCTTCTCACGCTGGGGAAAAAGAAACAAGCTGGAACAACCCCGGACACGTTCAACCGTCCGACCGATATCGCGTTCGCGCCAACGGGAGAATTCTACGTGTCGGACGGCTACGGCAACTCGCGCGTCGTGAAGTTCTCCTCCGAGGGAAAATATTTGCTCGACTGGGGCAAGCCCGGCCGCAAGCCGGGCGAATTCAATACACCGCACTCGATCGCGGTTGATTCAACGGGGACTGTGTATGTCAGCGACCGCGAGAACAACCGCATTCAGATTTTTGACGCAAACGGAAAATTCCTGCGCGCCTGGACCCATTTGGGCGCGACGCAGAATATTTTCATCACGCCCAAGGATGAGGTCTGGGTCATCACGCACCGGAACAATATTGAAAACCTGACCTACGACACGCTGGCCGGACGCATCATGCGGATCGATCCGGCGAGCGGAAAAATCCTGGGCGCAATGGAGAGTCCGGGGCATTGGATCCATGTCACACCGAAGAACGAAATCTTCATCGGCAGCCTGACGGGAAACGTGTTCCGGTGGTATCCGGGCTGGCTCGACAAAGGACTCGGAGCCGAAGAAGGATTGACGCCGGCGAATCCTTGAGTCGAATTTCAGATTTGAGACTTCAGATTTGAAATTGCGACGGGCCGGAACGGCTTGCGGTCACGGCTGGAGACGACATTTTGGCTGGCCATTGTCCGTGAATTTTCCGTTTGGAAATCGGATGGGAAAGTGATAAGAGTCTCGCATGATACCTAATCCCTTCCCTCACCCCTCTGATTGCGGCTGTTCTTCTCTGACACGCCGAGAATTCCTCAAGACCGCCACCGGTCTCGCCGTTGCCACCGCAGGCCTTCCTGCGCTGACTTCACCGCGCGCCTTCGCAGCGCCCACGAAAAAGGACCAATCCGAAACCCTCGTCACCACGCTCTACAAGAGCCTGACCGAGGAGCAAAAGAAGGCCGTTTGTTTCCCGTTCGATCATCCGCTGCGCTCGAAGGTCGATAACAACTGGCACATCGTGAAGCAAAAGCTCGCGGACTTCTACACGAAGGACCAGCAAGCGATGGTGAAGGAGATTTTCCTCAGCTTGCACAGCCCGGAATATGCCGAGAAAGTTTTCAAGCAAGTGCACCATGACGCCGGCAAGGCCGGATTTAACGACGCCGCGATCGCGTTGTTCGGCGAGCCGGGCACGGGGAATTTCGAGTTTGTCTTCACCGGCCGGCACGTCACGCGCCGGTGCGATGGCGATTCCGTGGAAGGCGCGGCGTTCGGCGGCCCCATCTTTTACGGCCATGCCGCCGAAAGCTTTAACGAGAAACCGAACCACCCTGGAAACATCTATTGGTACCAAGCCATGCGCGCAAACGAAGCCTTCCAGATGCTGAGCGGCAAACAGCGCGAGTTGGCCGTGCTGGGTGAAGGACGCAAAGAGGAGGGAACGGACACGGTAAAGCTCTCGGGCAAGAAATCCGGCTTGCCGGGCATCCCCATGAGCGAACTCACACGCGACCAAAAGGACCATGTGCGCAAGGTCATGGCCGACGTGCTCGCGCCCTTCCGCAAAGCCGATGCTGATGAAGCGATGAAGTTGGTTGAGCAGAATGGCTTCGATCATCTGCACATGGCTTTCTACAAAAACGAGGATATTGGCGAGGATGGCGTGTGGGACGTCTGGCAAATCGAAGGGCCGGCCATGGTCTGGTACTTCCGAGGCGCGCCGCACGTGCACACCTGGGTGCACATCCGCGAGAAAGCCTGAGAATGTGGCTCAGGAGTAGGCCCACCCGCGGTCCGCGAGAATCTCTTGTCCGGTGATTGCGCCGCTCGCGTTGCTTGCCAGGAAAAGAACGACGCGGGCGATCTCTTCCGGCTGGATCAACTCCGGAATGCACTGGGAGCGCTTGATCAACTTCTTGAGGGACGGCGTCACGTAGTCGCGGAGTTGACGCTTCGTCATGATCCAGCCCGGTGAGACCGTGTTCACACGGATTCGGCGTGGGCCCAATTCGCGGGCGAGCGAGCGCGTGAAGGCAATCACGCCGCCTTTGGTGGCGACATAGGCCGTCATGTTCGCGGGGCCGAGATGGAAGGTGATGGAGGCGAAATTCACGATGGCCCCGCCCGTGCGCGGCATCCATTTCACCGCTTCCCGGCTGGCCAGAAAATAAGCCCGCACGTTTCCTGCAAACAGGCGGTCCCAATCTTCCGCCGTGCAATTCTCCAGCGAAATGCGCGGATCGCGCGCCGCGTTGTTGATCAGGACATCGATCTTTTTGAAGCGCTTGCCGATGCCTTCAATCCATCGCGCAATCGCCCGCTCCTTGAGCAAATCGACTTTTTGGAAGAATACCCCGGTGCCTAAACTCCGCGCCAGTCTCCGCCCCGCCGTTGCGTCGAGGTCGCAAAAGAAAACAGTCGAACCTTGCTCATGAAAGGCGCGCACAGTGGCGGCGCCGATTCCATTGGCGCCGCCGGTCACCAAGACATTCCGGTTTTTGAGGTCAGGATACGTTGACACAGACCCTATTTGGCCTTTCTGCGATCCTCGATTTGCGTCTTTCCCTTGATGGTGTTGTTTTCCAAAACCACGTCTCCGGCCTGCTCTTCGATGCGAATCCCGACGGTTTGCTTTTGCGCATGAGCGGGCCGGGTGTCGCGGATGGTGTTGTTTCGAAACACCAGCCCCGCCGTTTCTCCACGGATGCGAATGCCGGCGGCTTCTCCGCCCGCGCCGTTGTCTTCGATCAAATTATTTTCCAGGCGGTTTCGGTGTCCGGCCATTCCCAGGCTTTCATTGCGGAAGAACACCCCGTCCTGGCGGTTGGCCCGCACGTGATTTTCCCGGAGCAGATTGTCGCTGTCCTTGTGGCCAATTGAGATGCCGAAGCGCCCGTTGTTCTCCAGAAGATTCTTTTCAAAAATTCCGTGCCGGACGCGCCAGCACAGGAACAGCCCATCCTCGCCGTTCCGCCGCGCGACGCAGTCCCGCACAGCGGGGCGTTGCGATCCGCTGCCCGGATGAATGCCGAGCGAAGCGTTGTCTTCGCTCGTGCAGCCGATGACCTGAACGTCATTGGATTGCTGAAAGCTGATGCCGTCGCCGTTGAAGCTCCGCACCGTGCAATTCTGGATGACCGTGCCGAAACCGCGATAGAGAAAGATTCCGGCGCCGCGGCAGCCGTTCAGGTGCGGGTTCTCGCTTTTGTTTCCATCGATGACCAGGTTTTCCACGCGCGCGCCTTCGATGTGATAGCCGCTGACGACGGGAAACACCGTGGCGGCCACGGCCTGGTTCTGAGCCATACAATCGGCGTTCAACGGCGTGTCGATGCTGAAGGTGTTTCCATTGCGGCCCGTGATGCGCGCGACCGTGGTGTGGAAGCCGCCGGAGCCTTTGTCCCGAATGGTGACGCCGAAACCGACGTCAAATCCTCCGGCGTTTTCCACCGTGATTTGTTCCTCACCATAATCGCCGTCCAAAGCCAACCGCGATTCAACCGCCTTGGCTTTGCGCAAAATCGTTTGGCCCGGAACGCCTCGGACAGTGACAAAGGACCGCAGGTGCAGCGAATCGCGCATGAGATATTCGCCGTCGCCGATTTCCACCGTCCCGCCGCCGAGGGCGCCGATGTAATCCACGGCGGCTTGCAAGGCGCGATTGTCCGATCCGATAATGTCGGCGCTCCGCTGGCCTACGGAAATGCGCGGCCGATCCCGCATGGGCGAATGCATGGCTTTGGGGACTTGTTGCTCCTCGAACTTCGGCGAAAAATCTTTAGGTTTGTCCGAGGCGGCGACGGCAGTGAGCGAAGCGAACAGAATCAGGAGAACTGAGGGCGCGTTGGTTTTCATAATGAATCGAGCGTTTCGGGCCGCGTGAGGCGGATGTTGACACCCTGTGCTCCGTGCGGAACCGGGTTCAAAATCAATTACCATACTCGGCGCGTCTAAGCCACTTTTCGTTTTCGGTTCTCCGAATCAATCGTTGAGTCTTTCCAGCGCCACATTATTATCCCGCGCCATGCGCATTTGCATTTCAACGCTTTCCAAGGCTTTCCTGCCCCTCGTTGTTTGGACGTGGAGTTTTTCGTCCGTGGCCGACGACTGGCCGCAATGGCTGGGGCCGCAACGCGACGGCGTCTGGCGCGAGACCGGGATTCTTGAAGAATTTCCCTCCGGCGGCCCGGAGGTGCGCTGGCGCGTGAAAGTCGGCGGCGGTTACAGCGGCCCTGCCGTCGCGAACGGCCGCGTTTACCTGACTGATCGCCAGCTTGCCACCGGCACGAAAAACCCAGCCGATCCTTTTCAACGCGGGATGATCCCTGGAACAGAACGCGTGCTTTGTCTGGACGAGGCGAGCGGAAAAGTCCTCTGGCAGCATGCATATGACTGTCCCTACACGATGAGCTATCCCGCAGGGCCTCGCGCCACACCTCTGGTCAGCGGGGGCAAGGTGTACACACTCGGCGGTGAAGGCCATCTGTTTTGCCTGGATGCAGGAACCGGCAAAGTTATTTGGTCGCGGGATTTCAAAAAGGATTACGGGGTGGCGACGCCAGTCTGGGGTTTCGCCGGGCATCCGCTCCTGGACGGAAACAAATTGATTTGCCTGGTGGGCGGCGAAGGCAGCGTGGCGGTGGCGTTCGATAAAGACAGCGGCCAGGAAATCTGGCGCGCGCTCAAGGCGAAAGAACCGGGCTATTGCCCGCCGATGATTTATGAGTTCAACGGCCGGCGCGAACTGATCCTTTGGCACCCGGAATCGATCAACGCGCTCAACCCGGAAAGCGGCCAGATGCTGTGGTCGGAACCGTTCAACGTCCGCTCCGGTCTTTCCATTCCGACGCCGAGGAAGTATGGCGACCTGCTGTTCATCACCGCGTTTTACAATGGCGCCAGAATGCTCCGCGTCGATTCCGACAAGCCGGCGACGCTCTGGCAAAGCAAGAAGGCCAGTGAACGCGACACGGACACTTTGCACAGCATCATGCCCGCGCCGTTTCTGGAGAACGGCTATATCTATGGCGTGTGCAGCTACGGACAACTCCGCTGCTTGAAAATAGAAACCGGCGAGCGCGTGTGGGAAACGCTCCGGGCCACCACGCCCGACGGCAAGGAAGCTCGCTGGGCCAATGCGTTCCTGATCAAGAACGGCAATCGATTCTTTGTCGCGAACGAGAAAGGCGATCTGATCATTGCGAAGCTCCGTCCGGACGGTTACGAGGAAATCAGCCGGACGCACCTCCTGGAGCCCACGAACACGGCGGGCGGCCGCGCCGTGGTCTGGTCACACCCGGCGTTTGCGAATCGCAATGTTTACGCACGGAACGACCAGGAGATCGTTTGCGTATCCCTGGCGGCGTCGAATTGAGAATGGCCGAGACTTGACTCCGGCGTGGTTTTCTCAAAAGCTTGGCGCGCGTTGAAACTCTATGGCTGTGTTCGATTGCAGCGTTGACCTGAACTGCCCCCGCATTTATGAACCTTTCTATTATCGGAACCAAGGCCTCCGGCAAAGGAACGCAGATCCGCCGGCTGGTGGACAATTTCAACCTGGTCTATTTCTCCCCCGGCGAAATGTTCCGCCAGGCGGCGAAAAAGAACACGCCGCTTGGCCTCGCTGCGCATCGTGCGATTATCCGCGGCGATCTGGTGGCTGACGACATCGTGAATGGCCTGGTGGAGGAATGGCTGTGGACCACGACGCCGAAGCAGAGCATTGTCTTTGATGGATTTCCCCGGACATTGCAGCAAGCGGAGTTTCTCGCGGCGGCGTTCGAGGACATGAAGCGCGAACTCGACACCGTCCTCCTTTTGGAGGTCACCGACCAAACCGTGATGGACCGGCTGTCGGGCCGGAGGTTCTGCCGTCTTTGCCGGGACGAGTTTCATCTGGTTTCCGCTCCGTTTCAGGCCTGTCCCTATGGCAAGTGCAAAGGCCAGCACCTGCGGCCGTTCGATGAGGACAAACCGGAAGCCGTCAAATCGTTGATCGAAGCGTTCAAACGCGGGATCCGGCCTCTGCTGAACTTCTACAAAAAACAGCGCAAGCTGATTCGCGTGGATGGCGAAGGGACTGCGGACGAGGTTCACGCCCGGATGATCCAAGCGATCCTGCCGTTTCGCTAAAGGGGATTCCTCATTTGACGCTGCCGCGCTTTTGGGATTTAGTTGGCTCGTCACCCAAAAGAAAGAGACGAACCATGAAGAAAAAGATTTCCCGCCGTACTGCGATTCGCGCCGTCGCCGGCACGACCGCCCTGGCCGGCACAGTGGAGTTCTCGGCTTCATCCGTCATCGCCGCGGAAGAAGTCAAATCCAGCCTGAAGGGCCACGTCAATCATTCGGTCTGCCGCTGGTGCTATAACCAGATTCCCCTGGAGAAGCTTTGCCAGGCCTCCAAATCGATGGGTTTGGCCTCGGTCGAACTCGTCACGGTCAAGGAATTCCCGGTCCTGAAGGAGCACGGCCTTGCTTGTGCCATGGTCAGCGGTGTTCCCGGCGGAATCGAGAACGGTCTGAATCGAATCGAGAACCACGACAAGATCGTGGCCTTTTTCGAAGAGGCCGCGCCGGTCGTGGCCAAAGCCGGCTTTCGAAACATCATTTGCTTTTCCGGGAATCGCCGGGGAATGAGCGACGAGGAAGGATTGAAGAATTGCGCCATCGGCCTGAAACGAATCGTCCCCATTGCCGAGAAACACAACGTCACCGCGGTCATGGAACTGTTGAACAGCAAGGTGAATCATCGCGACTACATGTGCGATCACACCCCCTGGGGCGTGGAACTCTGCAAACAGGTCGGCTCCGAACGGTTCAAGCTGCTCTACGACATTTACCACATGCAGATCATGGAGGGCGATGTCATCGCCACGATCAAGAAGCATCACCCATACATTGCGCACTACCACACGGGCGGCGTGCCGGGCCGGGCTGAGATCGATGACACGCAAGAGCTTTACTATCCCGCCATCATGAAAGCGATTGTCGATACCGGCTTCAAGGGGCACGTCGCCCAGGAGTTTGTGCCGAAACGCGACCCGCTCACTTCCTTGAAACAAGGCGTCCTGATTTGCGACGTGTAGCGCGTCGCTGAAAAACCTCATGGTCCTCGTAGCCGCCGACGTAAGGAGGTTCTGATCAACCTCGAACCGAGAAGCTGAGGTGTGTTACTCGACTGTTACGTTCGAGCCGAATTAGGCGAAAGCCATCCCACTCCTCTGACGTAGCGTGAAAGCGATGGCCAGGATTGTGACTGTCGCGTTCGGCCGGGAAATCGCCCCGTTCCTCGCTCTCGGCGCCTTCGCGGTTTTCATTCCCTTTTCCAACGCGGCGGACACACAATCCATCGATCGCCGGATTACTCCCGGCCTGCGAGTATCTTTTGAGAGCCTGGAGGGAAGCGAGCCACGCGCGCAGGACGTCGCAGCCTTGCCCAACCTCTGTCTTTACGTTCCGGCAGGCTCGCCGGCCACCTCCTTTATCCCGTCCGGGCGCTTCACCGCCAGTTGGCGCGGGTTCGTTTCGGTTGATCTCCGGTCGGATTACCGGTTTCAAGCCGAACTGAACGGGGAATTCAAAATGGAGGTAAACGGAGTGGTTGTCCTGGAAGCCACGGGCACCGGGGCGGCGTCATCGCCCAGCCGGTTCATCCGGCTCAACAAAGGCACCAATCTGGTGACGGCCACGTTTCGCAGCCCACCGCGCGGGGACGCGTTCGTGCGCGTGGAATGGATGCCGAAAGGCGGACTCTCCACACCGATTCCGCTCAGCGCACTCTCTCATCAACCGGACGAAGAGTTGGAACGAACCGCGCGCCTTCGACTGGGCCGGGCGCTGTTCATCGAACACCGTTGCGGCAAGTGTCATTCCGCCGGCGTTCAAACTGGAAACCAGCCGGAGCTTGAGCTCGACGCGCCTTCGTTTCAGGACATCGGCGCGCGACGAAACTCTCGCTGGATGGCGCAGTGGATTCTTGATCCCAAGGGCCAGCGCGCTTCGGCGCACATGCCGAAGCTGTTTCACGGTCCGAACGCTCTGAAGGATGCGGAAGCCGCGGCCACCTTTCTGGTGTCGCTAAAAAGCGCGAGCACGCCAGCCCCGGCGATCGAAGCCTCCGCGGGTCAAATCGACGCTGGCAAGCAACTTTTCGACGCCTTGCATTGTGCGGCCTGTCACAACGATCCGGATGGCGCGGAGGCGAGCGCCGAACGGATTTCGCTCAAACACGTGGCGCAAAAATTTCGGCCGGGCCACCTCGCGCTCTTTCTGAAAAATCCCGCAGCGCACTACGCTTGGAGTCGCATGCCGAATTTCAAGCTCGACGACGAAGAGGCGCGGCACCTCGCCGTTTTCCTCGCCGCTCGCGCAGACCAGGCAACAGAAAAAATCGGGACCATCGACACTGCCGCCATCGAACGAGGCAAGAAGCTCGTTCAAACCACCGGCTGCTTGAATTGCCACAGCTTGAAATTGGAAAATCAGTTTGCCGCAAAGCCGCTGGCCGATCTGCCGGCTCCGCGATGGAGCCAGGGCTGCCTGGCGAGCGTGCTTGCGGAAAACTCCAAGGCGCCCTTCTTTGCATTCGAGTCCACCGAACGGGAAGCGTTGCAGGGGTTCGCGGCGGGCGACCGGGCTGCGCTCATGCGCTTTGTGCCGGCGGAATTCGCGGCGCGCCAAATCAGCGGACTCAAATGCCAGGAATGCCACGGCAAGATCGACGGTTTTCCGCCGGTCGAGATTCTAGGTGGAAAGTTGAAGCCGGAATGGATCACGGATTTCCTCGCGGGCAAGGTTTCCTATAAACCGCGTCCGTGGCTTTCCGCGCGCATGCCTGCGTTCGCGGCGCAAGCCGAAGCGTTGGGACATGGAATGGCCATGCTGCACGGTTACGCACCGAAAACTTCGCCCGAGCCGCCGATCGATGCGGAGGCGGCCAAGATTGGACAGAAACTGGTCTCGGCGGACGGAGGATTTTCTTGCGTCGCGTGCCACGCTGTGGGCAAGGTCGGCGCGAACCTGGTGTTTGACAGCGCCGGGATCAATCTGGCTTACGCGGCAGAACGATTGCAGAGACCCTATTTTGTGCGCTGGCTTTTCAACCCGCTCTCCATCGAACCCAGCTCCAAGATGCCCGTCTATTTTGACGAAACCGGAAGAAGCCCATTGACCGATGTCTTCGAAGGGGACGGCGCGAAACAGATCGACGCGATCTGGCAATATCTCCGTCTGGGCGATAAGATGCCCCCGCCGCCGGGCACCGAGCCGGCGCCTTAGCCGCAAGTATGTTGTTGAAAACTATGAAATCACCAACCTGTATCCATTTCATCCGCGCCGTCCTGGGCTGCTTTGCGGCGGCGAGCTTCTTCGCGAGCCAAACCGTTGCCGAGCCTCCGTCGTTGGTTGAGCCGAATCAACTGACGGAATCGGAAAAGAAGGCGGGGTGGAAACTTTTGTTCGACGGCAAGACCACGCAGGGATGGCGAAGCTTCAAGAAGCAGACGTTCCCGCAACAGGGATGGGTCGTCGAGGACGGTTGGCTCAAGAAAGTCGCCAACGTCCGCCCGGGCGACATCATCAGCCAAGATCAGTTCAGCGATTTTGAATTGGTATGGGAATGGCGTCTGGCGCCGAAAGCGAACAACGGTTTGAAATACTTCATTACCGAGGAGCGTACCTCCGCCGTCGGCCATGAGTACCAGATGTGGGACGATCTCGAGCGTCCGCTCAACAAAAGCAGCACGGCGGGATTTTATGCCGTGCTGCCGCCCCTGGACAAGAAATCCCGGAAACCGGCCGGCGAAATCAATCGTTCGCGAATTCTGGTCCTCGGCAATCACGTCGAGCACTGGCTCAACGGCGAGAAAGTTTTGGAATACGAGTTGGGCAGCGAAGCGGTGTTGGCGGGCGTGGCCACGAGCAAGTTCAAGAAAGTCCCGGGCTTCGGCACCAAGATCAAAGGCCACATTCTGTTGACCGATCACAGAGACGAAGCCTGGTACCGCAACATCAAAATCCGCAAGCTGCCCTCAAAGTAGGATCTGGCCGTCTTCGAAGACCGCGACGCGGAGGAACGTTTCCGCCAGGATATGAGGGGTTATCACGAAGCGGAATTGAGAACTGCCCAAGAGCAGAATCAGAAGCGGATTGACTCTGCACCCATGTCGGCTCCAGAAAGGAGCGCTATGCTGATTGTCCATGTCCACGTCCATGTAGAACCGGAGTGCGTCGAAGCCTTCAAACACGCCACCCTGGAGAACGCGCGGGACAGCGTGAAAGAGCCGGGCATCGCGCGCTTCGATGTGATCCAGCGCCAGGATGATCCCACGCACTTCGTCCTGGTCGAGGCGTATCGAATGGACGACGCGCCGGCGAAGCACAAGGAGACGGCGCATTATGCGAAGTGGCGCGACACCGTGGCGCCGATGATGGCCGAACCGCGGACGAGTGTGAAATTCGTCAACGTTTTTCCCGATGACAGCGGGTGGTAGTTATGCCGCGAAAAGTTGTGCCGGCCTAAACAGGAGGCAAGAGAGCGAACAGAGAATGAGCCGTAATCCTCATTTTGGCGGCCCCTGCTGCGAGGACCGCGTTTTCTCCGGGTTTTTTTCCCTCCGTTTGCTCTGTTAACTCCTGTGCAAAACCGGAACCTGCCGATGCAATTTGAGTTCAGCACCGCAGCTCGGATCATGTTCGGGCCGGGCACTTCCCGCGACATCGGAGCGGTCGCGAAAAGTCTGGGCCGGCGCGCGTTGATCGTGGTTGGCCGGTCGTTGGCGCGTTCCCACCGCTTTCTCGGGTCATTGGAATCGAGCCAGGTCGAGTGCGTTTCCTTTCACGTCCCTCACGAACCGACGACCCGGCTGGTATCCGCCGGCGCCGAACTTGCGAAGGCCGAGCAGTGCGAGGTCGTGATCGCCGTCGGCGGCGGCAGTGTGCTGGACGCGGCGAAAGCGATTGCGGCCATCGCGAGCAATGGAGGCGAGGTCACCGACTACCTGGAAGTCGTGGGGAAAGGGAGAAGCCTGTCGCAGCCATCCCTTCCGTGGATTGCCGTGCCGACCACCGCGGGCACGGGCGCGGAGGTGACGCGTAACGCTGTGCTGGCCTCGCCGGAACATCGTATGAAAGCAAGTCTGCGTAGTTCCTTCCTGGCTGCGCGCGCGGCCATTGTGGACCCGGAACTCACGCATGATCTTCCGCCGGCGCTGACGGCCAGCACTGGATTGGACGCGCTCACGCAATTGATCGAGCCGTACGTTTCGCATCGGGCCAATCCAATCACCGACGGCTTCTGCGTCGAAGGTTTGCGGCGTTGTGCGCGTTCCTTGCGTCGCGCCTTTGAAAATGGCCGCGAGACGAGCGCGAGGGAAGACATGTCCCTGGCCAGCCTGTTGAGCGGGCTGGCGTTGGCCAATGCGGGGCTGGGCGCGGTTCATGGCTTTGCCGCGGCCATCGGAGGCATGTTTCCTGCGCCGCACGGTGCCGTCTGCGCCGCGCTGTTGCCTCACGTCATGGCGATGAACGTGCGCGCGCTTCGCCGGCGCGAGCCTCAGAGCGCTGTGTTACGGCGTTTCGATGAGATCGCGAGGCTGCTGACTCAGAATCCAGCCGCCGACACCGATGCCGGGATCGAATGGATTCGCCAGTTGTGCGCCGCCCTCGAAGTCGCACCGCTGCGGGTTTATGGAATCACGCCGCAGTATTTCCCGGAATTGATCGAGCGGACGGCCAAAGCCAGCAGCACGAAGAATAATCCGATCGTGCTTCACCCCGCTGAGCTTCAAGAAATCCTGACGGCGTCAATTTAACCTGAAGAACGGCATTTAACCACTAATGAACACTAATAGACACTAATCCCAAGAGAATTAGAGCGCTGAAGGGGGTCATCCATTGGGAGAACCTGAGCATGCTTCCTCCATTAGTGTTCATTAGTGTCAATTAGTGGTTTGCCGATCCCCAGCCATTTTCAACAGCCGTTTTGGGTTTAACCGAGGGGACTCGCGGTCAGTTTCTCCTCGGAAACAACGCGGCCGGCTCGCCAATGGTGTGTCCAGCAGGCAAGCCGCCCCATGCTGCGGTCGCGAATTTGTTCGGTTCGTCGGAGAGTCTTAATTGTTGGAAAATCTTTGTCGCGGTCGTCGGAATGAACGGCCACAACAACACCGCGAGAATCCGGCAGGTTTCCACAAGGTTGTAGAGCACTTCGTCCAGGCGTTTGGCTTGCGAGGGATCTTTGGCCAATTTGAACGGCGCGGTCTGATCCACGTATTGATTCGCGCGGTTGACCAGGGTCCAGACGTTTTGCAGCGCGGCCTGGAGCTGGAATCGCTTCAAGTGCTCGATCGTCTCCCGCGCCACTTTCTCCGCCTCGCCGACCAGTTCATCCGAACGCGCCGGCACGATGCCGTTGCGATAGCGCTTCAACATCGAGAGCGAACGGTTGACCAGGTTTCCCAGTCCGTTGGCTAATTCCGCGTGGTAACGGGCCTGGAATCCGGCATCGGTCCAGTTCCCGTCTGGACCAATGTCAAGCTCGCGCACCACGTAATAACGAAACGCATCCAGGCCCCACTCCTCAATCACCGCGAGCGGATCGACCACGTTGCCGGTGCTCTTGCTCAGCTTTTGGCCGTCCTTCTGCCACCAGCCGTGCACGAGAATCTGCCTGGGCAAAGGCAGTTCCATCGCTTTCAGCATGATGGGCCAATACACGGCGTGGAATTTCGAGATGTCCTTGCCGATGACGTGGACATCGGCGGGCCACAAGTTCACAGAAGGTGGAGCGTGGAGCGTGGAGCGTGGAGCGTTTGGCTCTCCCTCCAGCGCGGCCAAAACCGTGAGATCGCCGAGCGACGCCGGGAGCGTGACATAATTCAGGAGCGCGTCGAACCAGACGTAGGTCACATAAGCCGGATCGAACGGCGTGGGAATGCCCCAGTTCAATCGCGAAGCGGGACGCGTGATACAGAGATCTTGCAGGACACTGTTTTTCAGAAAGCCGAGAATCTCATTCCGGCGCTCCGGCGGGGAGATGAATTCCGGATGGCTCTCGATATGGTTGATCAACCACGACTGGTGTTCTTTCATCCGGAAGTAGTAGTTGTCTTCCTGTAGATCGATCACTTCCCCGTACTGAGGATCAAATGTTCCGTCCGGGCGGCGATCGCGTTCGGTCAGAAACGTTTCTTCCTTGGGCGAGTAAAAGCCTTTGTAGGTCTCTTTGTAAAAGTGGCCCGCCGCATGGAGCTTGGAGAGAAACGCTTGAACGAATTGTTTGTGGCGCGAATCGGTCGTGCGAATGAAGTCGTCGTTGCTCGCCCCAAGTCTGGCGGCGAAGGATTTGAAGCTCGTGGCCAGTTCGTCACAATAAGCCTGCGGAGCCTTGCCTTCGCTCACGGCGACTTGCTGGACTTTCTGCCCGTGCTCATCCACTCCGGTGAGGAAAAAAACCTTTTCGCCCAGGCTTCTCCGCGACCGCGCGATCACATCGGTGATCACCTTTTCGTACCCGTGACCGAGGTGCGGCTGGCCGTTGACGTAATCGATCGCGGTCGTGATGTAAAAAGCTTTCGTCATGCGCCGGTAGTCTCGCCGACGATCATTCCGTTGGCAACTTCGGGGAAACCTCGGATGGGAATTCTTCACACCCGCGTTGGTCCCCTGGCCGGCAATTCGATGGGAACAGGAGCAAACGGAGACAACAGAGCCAAGGCCCCTGGGAGACCAGCATGAATCGCAGCCGTGGGGCGGTCGGCGATTGGAATAATCCCAAACGAAAACTGCGCTTCGGTTCTGCCAATACCCGTTTCCTCAGTGTTCTCCTGCTCCGAATTGAATTGTTACAGGAAGGCGACACCGCCCACGGCGGCCGCGATGAGCCAGATGAGGGCCACGGCCTGGGTGCGGCTGAGGCCACGGCGGACGAGGCGATGCGACAGATGATTGGTGTCGCCGATATAAAATGGCCTTCCGATCCGCCAGCGCAGGATCACAACCCAGACCAGATCTCCGAGCGGCACAGCCAGGATGAGCAGCGGCGACAGCACCGCCCAGGCGTTTTGATGTTCGCGCGAGTAGAAGTGCGGAAGAATCGCGAGCACCGCGAGAAGGAATCCCACCAGATGGCTGCCCGCGTCGCCGAGAAACGCCGTGGCTTTCGGAAAGTTGTAGGGGAGAAAGCCCAGGAGCGCGCCGCAGATCATCAACGCAAAACTCGCCACCAGATACTGGCCCTGCAGCGCGGCGCTCAGGGCAAATTGCCAAGCACAAATGGCACCCAGGCCGGAGCACAGCCCATTCATGTTGTCCATGAAGTTGAACGCATTCGTCACGGTGAGAATCCAGAGAATGGTCACCGCGTAACTGAACAGGGTGCTCGGCACGAAAAGCGTGATCCGAACTCCCGAAGCCGCCACCAGCGCCGCGATCAGAAGCTGGCCGCCGAACTTGACGGCGGGTTTTAGCTCGTGCTTGTCATCCAGCCAACCCAGAAAAAACATGGCGGCGGCTCCGAAGAATATCGCGACCAGTTGCGCGGCCCGCCGCCGGAGTCCGTATTGCAGCAGATCGCTCGTCTCCGGATCCAGAATGCCGCGGCCCGCCCCCGGTGCCTCGCCCATTGCGTTCGGGAAAGCGCTCCCCCCCAGAGCCGAGCTGACCGAAACAGCCACGATGCCTCCGAGGAGGGCGAGAGCAAGCGCCGTGAGAACGGCGAAGCCTCCGGCCAGCGCGATCGGTTGGTCGTGGATTTTGCGGTGTCCCGGATCATCCACCAGGCCGGTCTTGCCGCACCATCGCCGCCACGCGGGCAATGAAATCGCTGCCGCCAAAAACGCGGAAACGAGCGCCAGGAGATAGAGGTGGAGCGGGAAGCTCATCGCTGGAGCAACTTCAAGTAGAGGTCATACTGCGCGTCCACGAGCTTCGCGACCGGAAAGTGTTCGGCCGCGAGCGCCTGACCTCGGCGTCCGAGTCGTTCCCGCAGCGCCCCATCCTCCGCCAGTTGCAGGAGTCGTTGCACCAGCTTTTCCAGATCTCCGGGTCGGACAAGAAATCCTGTTTCGTTCTCGATGCAAACCTCGCGCGCCCCGTCGCAATCATAGGCTACAACCGGGCGCGCCGCGGCCAGGGCTTGAGGCAACGCGCGAGCGAGTCCTTCCCGACGCGACAAATGAACGAGAACATCCATGATGCCGATCAAAGGTGGGATCGCGTCGGGCGGGACCAACCCTGTGAAGACGACATGTTTTTCCAGGCCTGAGTCCCGCAGGCGTTGTTCAAATCGCGTCCGCCATTCCCCGTCGCCCACGAGGAGAAACTTCATTCGCGGACACGCCTTCACGAGGCGCGACGCGACGGAGAAGAGATCGTCGTGCCCTTTCAATTTGAACAGGCGTGCAATTTTCCCGACCACGAAATCCGTTTCGGCAAGCCCCAGCCTGGCGCGCCGCTTTGAGTCATGGGAGGCGGCGAGAAACGGCTCCAGCGCGAAACCGCTGAAGATGCGCGTGTAGTGCTCGCGCCGGCCGATGCCGGCGTCGAGATACTGCTCGATCATCGCGTTGGCGACGGCGATGAAGTGGGTCGTGAATTTGGCCGCGTAGCGTTCGGTCATTCGGAAAGCAAGATTGGGAAGCCAGCCCTGAAAGACTCCGAACGACGGACCGTGAATGGAATGAACGATGACGGGCACGCCGACTCTTGCGGCGGCCAGGCGTCCGAGAATTCCAGCTTTCCCACTGTGCGTATGGACAATCTGCGGTCGCCTTTCACGGAACAAGCGGCAGAGGCGGCGGTAAGCCAGCGCGTCCTTCCACGGATGAATCGCACGGACTAATTCCGGAACGATGGTGAGTAGATTGGGGAAAGCAGTCGCTTGAGGTTCCAGGGACCCTTCCGGACCGGTGGTCGGGCCGGCGATGAGATTGATTTCCACGCCGGGTTTGGCTCGCAGGCCAAGCACGGACGCGAGCGTGTTCTCTTGTGCTCCTCCAACGATCAAACGGGTGAT
>JACPRI010000181.1 GCA_016190065.1 Verrucomicrobiota bacterium | reverse complement strand
CTGATCCTCGACGGTCGCATCCATCCCACGCGGATTGAAGAGATCGTGGCGAAAGTCTCGCAGGAAATGGACGAGGCGGTCGTGCGCGCCGGTGAAGAGGCGATTTACAAGTTAGGGCTCGCGCCCATGCACGCGGAAGTGGTCAAGGTGCTGGGGCGGCTCCGTTTCCGATACAGCTTTTCGCAGAATATCCTCGATCACTCCATCGAAGTCGCCCACCTCACCGGACTCATGGCGGCGGAACTCGGCGAGAATGTAGCCGCCGCCAAACGCGCCGGCTTGCTGCACGATATCGGGAAAGCCATCAACCACGAAATCGAAGGCACGCACGCCATCGTCGGCGCCGACCTGCTCAGGCGCTACGGCGAATCGGAAGACGTGGTCAACGGCGTCGCTTCGCACCATGATGAAGTTCCGCACAAGAACTTGTTGGGCATCTTGGTCAGCGCCGCTGACGCCATCAGCGCGTCCCGGCCGGGCGCGCGTTCCGAGACCGTTGCGACCTACATCAAGCGCCTGGAGAATCTGGAACAGATCGGCTTGTCGTATCCCGGCGTGGACAAATGTTTTGCCGTGCAGGCGGGCCGCGAATTGCGCGTGGTGGTCCATCCGGAGCAAGTGAACGACGAGCAGGCATTCGCCCTGGCGCGCGGGCTGGCCCGGAAGATTGAGGAAGAACTCCACTATCCGGGCCAAATCCGGATCACCGTAGTGCGTGAGACTCGCTTTATCGACTACGCGAAGTAGGAGGGGTTAAAGGGGTTGAATCGTCAAAACGTTAAATCGTTGAAACGGTTCAGCGTTCTACCGGCCTTCCATCATGGACGGAGGAATTCCGTGTTCCCAATTCCGGGGAGCGTTCCAGGGGCGTTCAGAGAGGCGGTCTGAATCCGTGCTGGCGCAACCGGAGGCGAATGAAGCGAGCACTATGGCCAGCAAAAGCGTCGCGAAACTGGAACGTCGAGATTTCAAGCGTTAGTAGAGAACCAGATCGCCTTCCTGCACGTCACCTTGTTTCCAGTCCGGAAGGATGTTGGCGATGCTGCGATTCGGCTCGACTTTGGTGATCCGCACCTTGCCCACCAGCTTGCCGTCGCGGTTCACCAGCATTTGACCGTTTTCCAAAACACCCTGATTCCCGCCGATGTCGAGGACGACAAAATCATATTTCGGATCCACGGCGAGGATTTTGCCTTTCAATCCTGGCGGCAGCTTGATTTCGATCTCGCGACCCAGCGTGTAGCGGGCCAAATCCGCTTCAAGCTGGTTGACGTTTCGCAAAAGAATCTTGTTCTCGTCCGCGAATGCGTCGCGTTCTTTCGCCACGCGATTCGCCGAATCCCGCAAATCTACGATTTGCTCGACGGTGACACCGGTGGATCTCCAGCGGGCGACTTCGGTTCTGGCTTCGTTCAAAGCTCGGTCAGTTTCAGTTTTGTCCGCGAACAGCTTGTCCGCTCGGGCGCGTTGCTCGTTATAATTCTTACGCGTTTCCTGGAGATTGGTTTCGGTTTCGGCCAGGGCTTTCGTAGCCTTGTCAGCCTCTTCTCGTGCCTTCTTGGCGTCGCTGGAAGCTTTCGCTGCGGTTCCTTGCGCCGCCATCAGTCCCTTCTTGGTGTCATCGAGTTCGGTGGAGAGACCCCGAAGTTTTTCTGCGACCTGGAAATGGCTCACGTAAAGACCGCCCACTCCCGCCAGAATCGCGACAACTAAGCTAATTCGCAGTAACATGTTCCAGATTTATGTGGTTTGAATCGGCGGCTACACTAGACAGTCGCTATAAGGGTGTCAACGCTCGTTTGGACAATTCCAGCCGCCTCGGCGCTCAATTCTCGCCGTGGCCTCGCGGACGGCAGCGGTTCAGCCACCGACCGCGATGAGGCGGCTTCTTTCAACGCGGCACAACGATTTCGGCCTGCGATGGAAGAGAATCTGGCTGCGCGGCAGCGCCGCCTGACCTTCAACTGGAAGTTAAGCCAGTCTAGGGACTGGCGAGGCGATAGAAAGCCGAACCGCCCGACGGTGTCACAGTGTGAGGACTCGAAGCGCTCGCAACCGGCGCCCATGTCGGCGAAGAGAGTGTCGGAGTCGATTGCAGCGTGCCGCCCCCCGACCACGTAATCGTGAGCGAACCGTTCGTGTTGCGGACGATGCGCTCGAATTTGAGGCTGGGAGCGGGAGCGGCACCGAGCATGTATTTCACCGCATTCAGAAACATTTTTGCGCCGTCGTCCTTGAGGTCATAAATGCCCGCTCCTTCCGCCGTCAGGCCGCTGTTCTCACGGCTGCCCGTGAGGAAAACCAGGCGTTTCCCGGCGTTCGCATCCGCTGAGGCATTGCTCATGGTCGCGCCCGCTTTCCACTCGGCGATGACGGTTCCGCCATACGCGGGATCGTCGAAGCTTCCAATGGTCGCCAGCACGACTCCGCCCTCGGAGATCGCGTCGGAGTTCACCGAAATGCCGCGCTGGACCACGTCGTTGAACGACACGACGTCGGCGTAGGCGTTGACCATGGTGTTGTTGGCATCGAGCGCAACGCCGGCAAAGATCGGGTGGGCTGGATCATTCACGTTCAGATTCACTGGCCCGACCGTATCGGGGATAGAATTTCCCGTCACGAAGCCCATCCGGTTGGCCCGAAGCACATAGCCGCCCAGAATCATGGCCGGCGCCTTGATCCCGTGCCACGCGGCGGTCTCCGGAGGATCCTGATAATCGGCGCTCGGCACAGAGCGGCTGATGATCACGAGTCCGAAGCCGTTGAGCAGGGTTGCGTTGGGGGTGCCTGACGAGACGATGCGCGTAAGCGAGTATCCGGTTTTTTTCAGCAAATCGGTGTAGGCGACATCAACGGCGTTAGTGAAGCCCGCCGTGGCGGCGGCTGCGGATGGCCGGTTATCAGCGGAATGAAAGCTGACCCACGCAATCCCTCGCGGATCCGCTTGCGGTTGGGCTGGCGGGGGCGGCGGGGGTTGAGTCGTTTGAGGCCGGGGCATTGTTGCCGCATAGCTCACGGCGTTGAGAAACAGTTTTTTGCCGTCCTCGGTGAGGTCAAAAATGCCCGCGCCTTCAGCGGTCAAACCGCTATTCTCGCGGCTCCCGGTCAGGAATACCAAGCGGCTTCCGCCCAACTTGTCCGCGGACGCATTGCTCATCGTCGCGCCCGTGCGCCACTCGGCAATAACCGTGCCCCCGAAGGCTGGATCGCCGTCCGTGCTGATTTTGGCCAGGACTGTTCCACCGCTCGCCACCGGGTCGGTGATCACTGAAATGCCCCGCTGCGGAATGTCATTGAACGAGACGATATCCGCGAAAGGGTTCATCATGGTCTTGTTGGCGTCCAGCGTGATGCCAGCGAAGATGGCATGCGCCGGGTTATTCACGGTCAAGGCCACCGGACCGGCGGTGTCCGGGATGGTGTTGCCGGTCATCAACCCAAGCCGGTTCGCACGCAGGACGTATCCGCCCAGAATCATCGTCGGCGTGCTGAGGCTGTGCCACGCCGCGGTCTCAGGCGCATCCTGGTAGTCCCCACTTGGAACCGACCGGCTGATAATAACCAGATCGAACGTGGTCAGCAGAGCGAGATTGGGAGTTCCTGAGGTGACGATTCGCGTCACGGTGTGGCCATTGGCTTTGAGCAGCTCAGTGTAATCCACATCGACGGCTTTGGTGAAACCGGCGGTCGCGGCGGCGCCGGAGGGCGTCCCATCTGCGGAATGGAAACTGACCCAGGCAATCTTGGCGGCTTCACAGGGAGCGGCCAGCAGCAGGGTGACAAGGGCGAGTAAGACTTGTGTTTTCATCGATAATCGATTGGATTCAGAGTTATTCAGTTGTGTATTGTTGGACAGTCCGCCAGTTGTGGTCATGCAGTACTCTTTTTGCTGAGAACTGAGAGTCGAACCTTGACTTCAATCAAACGATATTCAGCCCGCAGGAATCACGACTTGAAACCCGGCGGCTCCGGATAGGAAACGGATTCGAGCTTGCTCGGTGGCAGAAGCCGCGACAAGCTCGCCCCTCAAACCTCCTGGGAAATGTTCGAGTCAGACAAAATCGAATTCAATCCGCTCCGGCTTTGCGTCAACCTTGCCTCCTACGGAACCACAGCAACTTTTTACCATAGCGGTGATCTCGGGGACATTGTCTTCAGCCTTCCGACCATCCGGGCGCTGGGCGGGGGCGTGTTGGTGCTGGGCCCGGAAATGAGCACTCCGATCAAAGCCCGAAGCCCAATCAATGCAATGGGGTTTCACAACCTGGCGCCACTCATCGCCCAACAGTCCTACATCACCAAAGTGGTGTTCTCGGAATTGATGCCCCAGGATGCCCGCTTCGATTTGAATGCCTGGCGCATTCCTTATTTCGGACTGCGCGGCCATCTGTCCGCCGAAGATCGGAAGACCATCGCGCGCGCCCATTTGGCCACGTTCGGAGCTGATCGCTCTCACGAGAATCGCCAGTGGCTGCAAGTGGACCAGCCTGAACGGGCGGCGGACGTGATCTGTAGTCGCAATCTGAGGTGCCCGAATCCGAAATTCCCCTGGCCGAAAATCCTGGCCGCGTACCGCGGGCTAACCGCCTTTGTTGGAACCGAAAGGGAGCACGCGGAATTCTCCAGGCAATTCGGAGTAATTCCCTACGTCCAGACCCGCTCACTTCTTGATGTGGCGCGTGTCATCGCGGCATGTCGATTGTTTGTCGGGAACCAATCCTGTCCCTACGCGATCGCCGAAGGATTAAAGATGAGCGCAATCCAGGAAGTCTATCCTGAACACGCGTGCTGCCAGTTCGAGCGGCCCGACGTGCAGTTGGTCTGGGATGAACAAGTCAAGCTGCCCGAACTTTGAAATCGCCGGTGGCCGTGAGACGTCGCCGCTAAGCCAGCGCCTCATCTAATCGTAGCCGCGGACCTCAGGAGGCTCACTTATAATTATTCCGATTTGTCGCAGAAACTGGAGCCACGTTACCTCGACTGCTACCCGAAACGGAGATTTCCAAACGCGCTCGAAGTTTGGCTTGCACGGCGCTACCCGCCGCGACAGCCTCGCTTTCCAATGTCGAAGCGAGCGATCCCCATCTCCGTTCGGGAGCTTGTCGAATTTGTTCTCCGCGCCGGCGATTTGGGGACGGATCGCGACTTTTTCGGGCCGGCGCGCGCTCTGGAAGGGACGCGCGGGCACCAACGCTTGCAAGCTTCGCGGCCAAAAGGCTATCGGGCTGAAGTGTCCCTTTCGTATCAAATCGAAGCCGCCGAGTTCGCTCTCAACATTAGCGGACGAGTGGACGGAATCCTGGAAACTCCAGGCTCCGTCCTCATTGAAGAAATCAAAACGGTCCGCGGCGGCTGGTCGAGCGAACCGGATCTGTTGCATTGGGCGCAGGCGAAGATTTATGCCTTCATTTACGGCGCGCGGCACCGCTTGGAGCGGATCGACGTTCAGCTCACGTACCTGGATTTGGATTCCGACACCGTAACTCCGTTCCGTCAGACATTCGGTGCTCACGAACTAAGCGCGTTTTTCACTGAAGTCACACGCCTGTATGTTGACTGGCTGGAGGAACAAATCGCGTGGTGGCGGTTGCGCGATGACTCGATCCGCCTCCTCTCTTTTCCCTTCCCGCAATTCCGCGCCGGCCAGCCAGAATTGATGGCGGCCGCGTCCGGCGTGTTGGCCAACGGCGGAAACCTGTTCGTCGAAGCGCCGACGGGGATCGGGAAAACCATTGCGGTCCTGTTCCCGGCGGTGCAGGCGCTGGAGCGCGGCGTCATCACGAAGATCTTCTATCTCACGGCTAAAACCCTGGGCAGAACGGTTGCGGAAAAGGCGTTCACAGATTTGCGCGCGGCGGGGCTGCGTCTGCGCTCCCTGACTTTCACCGCCCGGGAAAAGCTCTGCTTCAACCAAGGTCAGCCTTGCGACGTGAGGACCTGCCCCTATGCAATCGGCTATTACGACCGAGTCCGAAACGCCGTCCGGGCCGCTCTGAACCAGGAGACGATGACCCGCCCGGCCATTGAGGAATTGGCGCGGGGACATCAAGTCTGTCCGGCGGCACTGTGCGCGGATGTGTCGCGCTGGGTCGATGTAGTCATCTGCGATTACAATTACGTGTTCGATCCGAAGGTTTATTTCAGAAGCTTCTTCGAGCACCAACGCGGCGACTATGCTTTCTTGATCGACGAGGCGCACAACCTGGTCGATCGCTCGCGCGCGATGTTCTCCACTGAACTTCCGGAGCACGAATTCGCCGAAGCCAGCAAAACGATGAGGAGTTATTTGCCGCAGCTCGCCAAGCAGATGACTAAGATCGCGAGACAGATATCAGGGCAACGTTCGGAAGCCCCCTCACCCCATTTCTCTCCCCCGATGGAGGAGAGAGTGCCTGACTCGTCCACGGCGGCTTTGTTTGCGGATGATTTGTTTCAATCCCGGCGTTCGAGCAAACGCTCGGCCGCTCCGCGTTCCGCGTTCGCCCGGAAGGATGCACCGACCGGGCTGGCGCCAATTTTGAGAGCCTTCCTCACGAAAGCGGAGGAATGGCTGGCCCAGAACACATCGGCGCCGTTCCGGGACGAGTTGTTGTCGCTCTATTTCCGAGTGGCCGACTTTTTGCGCACGTTCGATCTCTACGACGAGCGATACGTCACCCTCGTCGAGACATTTCGCGACACCACCCGGCTCAGACTTTATTGCTTGGATCCGGCGTCGTTCCTTCAGGCGGCGACCCGACGCGGTCGATCGGCGATTTTCTTTTCCGCCACGCTGTCGCCCATGCAATACTTCCGTGATGCCTTCGGTCGCGATGAAGCGGACGCGGTCCTGAGATTGCCGTCGCCGTTCCCACCCGAGAATCTGCGCCTGCTCATCGCGGATTACATTGCCACGGACTTCAAACGGCGCGGCGCGACCGTGGAGGACGTGGCGCGCGCGATTGGCGCCGTCACGCAGGCCAGACAGGGCAATTACCTCGTTTACTTTCCATCTTACCAGTATCTCAACCAGGTGCGGCAACGCTTCATCGAGTTGTGTCCGTCCGTGGCCACCCTGGCGCAAACCTCGGGCATGACTGAGAAGGCGCGGGAAGAATTCCTGCAAGCCTTCCGCTCCGATCATCAGCAAACGTTGGTGGGTTTCGCAGTCATGGGCGGGATTTTCGGCGAAGGAATTGATTTGGGCGGTGAGCGGCTGGTTGGCGCGGTGGTCGTGGGCGTTGGCCTTCCGCAACTGTGCCTGGAGCGGGACTTGATTCGAGAGCACTTCGACGCCAAGAACGGCGCCGGATTCGAGTACGCCTACGCGTTTCCTGGGCTGACGCGCGTCTGCCAGGCCTCGGGCCGGGTGATCCGCTCGGAGACTGACCGGGGAGTGGTGCTGCTGATCGACACCCGATTTGCCGAGCGGCGATATCGAGAGCTACTGCCGCCCTGGTGGCAGCCGGATTTCGTCGGCAGCCCGCATGAAATATCCTCGGCGCTTTATCGATTCTGGGGAGTTGAGGAAATCTGAAAACGAATCATGGAGTAGGATAGAGGCAATTCATGGAAAGCTTTCAAGCCGATCGGGCGCGCCAGGGGACCATGAACACCCAGGCGAGGCGACGGCTCGTCGCAGGATTCTGGGGACGATCTGTTACGACTCATGAACCGAACAGGATTCGGAGCGCAGCCTTCCGCCTGCTTCTGGCCTCGCTCCCGAGTCGATTGTTGAAGCGGCCTGAAGGCCATGATCCGAAGAAGAGTTCATGGCGGCAACCGAACGAAATCTTGTCCTTTCGGACAATCGTGGCTTATTGTAAGAGCATCCTAACTGACCCAGAGCCGCCATGAACGCGACTTCGAGAGCCCTGCCCATCTGGCTAATTCTTTCTTGGTTGGGAACCGCCATGGCGCCGTCGGGCCTCGCGCTGGACCCTGCCAAAGCAGTCACGCAGTATCATCAGGATGTCTGGACTGAAGGCGCCGGCCTCCCTCAGACGTCGGTTCAAGTGATTACGCAAACCCGTGACGGCTACCTCTGGATCGGCACCCGCGACGGGTTGGCCCGATTCGATGGCGTCACGTTCACGGTGTTCCGCGCCGAAACGCATGAGGGACTTCAATCCAACGACATTCGCGCGCTTTATGAAGATCGGGAAGGCAATCTCTGGATCGGGACTTTCAACGGCGGCTTGAGCCGGCTCAAGGATGGAAAGTTCGTCCATTACGGAGCCGCCGAGGGTTGGCCCAGATCGGGCGTGCTCGAAATCCTCGAGGACCGACAGGGCCATCTCTGGCTGGGGACCTGGAACGGAGTCGCACGCGCGAACAAGGAAGGCGTCAAGATTTTCTCTTTCGCCGATGGCCTGGTCGGCCAGGACGCCCGGTCGCTTGCCTTGGATCGCGCAGGCCGAATTTGGATCGGCACAGGCCGGGGATTGAATTATTTCACGAACGGGCGCTTCACCGCCTACACGACGAGAAATGGCTTGCTGAGCCGAGCCTTGCGGAAAGTTTATGTGGACCGGGAGGATGTGCTCTGGTTCGGGAGCGTCGGTGGCGGGCTGGGGTGTTTTCAAGACGGGCGTTTCAAACATTACACGACCGCGGACGGACTGGCCGACAACAAGGTCCGGACGATTCTGCAGGACCGGGACGGCAACCTCTGGGTCGGGACATGGAAGGGGCTGAGCCGTTTGCAGGGCGGCAAGATCACTAATTACACCATTGCAGAGGGTTTGCCGCACGATTTCGTCGAGGCCCTTTATGAGGATCGTGAAGGCAGCCTATGGATCGGCACGCGCGGCGGCGGACTGGCGCGGTTGCGCGATGGGACCTTCTCCGTTCTCACCATGAAGGAAGGTTTGACCAGCGATTTACCGAGGTGTGTTTATGAAGCCAGCGACGGCAGCATGTGGATCGGCACGGACGGCGGAGGCGTGAGCCGGCAGCGCGACGGGAGATTCTCCCACTTTACGACCGAGCACGGTTTGTTGAGCAATTCCGTGTTGAGCATTGGCGAGGATCAGGCCGGGAATATCTGGGTCGGCACAGAACATCCGCCGGGACTTCACAAGTTTGAAGGCGGCGTGTTCAAGTCGTATTCCCAATCTCGCGGGTTCGCCACGGATTCGGCCCTTCGCGTGATCTTTGTGGATCGCGAAGGAACGCTCTGGATTGGCACGGACGGGAGCGGGCTTTTCCGGCATCGGGACGGGGCGTTCTCGGTCTTCACGCGACGGGATGGTTTGCCCAGCAACCTGGTGCGCGTGGTCGAACAGGATCGAGAAGGCACGCTCTGGGTGGGCACCGGCGATGGGTTGTGCTCCTATCGAGATGGCCGGTTCACGGGTTACACGACCCAGGACGGCCTGGCTCACAATGCCGTGTATTGCATGCTCGAAGATCGCGACGGCGTTCTCTGGTTCGGCACGCAAGGAGGACTGACGCGCCTGGCCAATGGCCAATTCACGGCTTATACGGTGCGAGACGGTTTGTTCCACAATTTCATCTATCGGATCCTCGAAGACGAAAACGACACCTTGTGGATCTCTTCTAATCGCGGTGTGTTCAGCCTGGCGAAACAGTCTATCACCGCCTTCGACACCCGGCAGGCCCCCGCTCTGGTTTGTGTGGCGTACGGAGTGGCGGACGGATTGAAGACGGCTCAGTGCGAAGGCGGCACCCAGCCGGCCGGATGGAAATGCCGCGATGGTTCAATGTGGTTTCCTACCGCCGGGGGCGTTGCGCGGATCAATCCCGGGAGAATCCGAAGAAATGACCAGCCGCCGCCTGTGCTCATTGAACAAGTTTCCGTCGGGAACCAGCACCTGGACCTGTCGCGCCCCGCCCGGCTGGCACCCGGCTCGCAGGAATTGACGTTCCACTACACGGCGCTCAGCTTTCTCGCGCCGGAGAAAGTGCGCTTTCGTTACAAACTGGAAGGGGTGGATCAGAATTGGGTCGAAGCCGGAGCGCGGCGCGTCGCCTTTTACAACAAGATTCCGCCGGGCAATTACCGGTTTCGAGTGGCGGCCTGCAACAACGACGGGGTTTGGAACGAGCAGGGTTCGACGTTCGCCTTCTCGCTCGCGCCTTACTTTTATCAAACGTACTGGTTCTACACGCTTGGCGCACTGGCGGTGGGGTTGGCGGGGTGGAGCTTCCATTGGCATCGCATGCGCCGGGCTCAAGCGCAATTCTCCGTCGTCCTGGCGGAACGCAATCGGATCGCCCGGGATCTCCATGACACGCTCGCGCAAGGATTCGCCGGGATTGCCTTTCAATTGGAAGCTGTGGCCACCAAGTTGACGGATGCGCCCGCCCAGGCGCAGCAGCATTTGACCCTCGCATTGAACATGGTCCGGCACAGCTTGGCCGAAGCGCGGCGTTCGGTGATGAACTTGCGCTCGGCCACTTTGGAGAACGGCGATCTCGCCACGGCCCTCGCGGAGAGCGCACGGCAGATGGTCGGCCAAAAACCGGTGGACGTTCGCGTGCAAACCGTCGGCGCGGCTCGCCCGATCCCGCCCAAGATCGAAAACAATCTGTTGCGCGTCGGCCAGGAAGCGATCACTAACTCGCTCAAACATGGTCAAGCCGGGACCATTCAGATCGAACTGAATTATCAACCTCGAACTGTCACGCTGCGAATTCGGGATGACGGACAAGGTTTTGAAATTCCCGCCGCGCATCGCCCCAATGGGGCGCACTTTGGCCTCCTGGGCATGCGGGAGCGCGCCAAGCAAATGGGCGCCCGCCTTGATCTGAAGTCGAGTCCCGGCCAGGGCACCGAAGTCGAAGTCGAGGTGCAAGTCCATTAAACGAAAATGACGAAAGCGAAGCCGATTCGAATTCTGATCGTGGACGATCACTGGGTCGTTCGCACCGGGCTCAAAAGCATGATCGACAGCCAACCGGACATGGCAGTCGTCGCGGAAGCCGCCAACGGCCAGGAAGCAGTCCAGTTCTTTCGCGAGCATCGGCCCGACATCGTTCTCATGGATTTGCGAATGCCCGGCTTGAGCGGCGTCGAAGCCACCGTCGAGATCCGCGCCCAATTCCCGGAGGCCCGCATTGTGGTCCTGACGACTTACGATGGGGACGAGAATATTTATCGCGCGCTGCAAGCCGGAGCGCGCGCCTATCTGTTGAAGGACATTCCCCGTAACGAATTCCTGGACGACATCCGAGCGGTGCATAGCGGGCAATATTGCATTCCCCCCGGCGTCGCGGCGCGACTGGCTCAAAGAATGCCGCATCCGGATTTGAGTTCGCGCGAACTTGAGGTTTTGAAGTTGATCGTCGAAGGCATGAGCAACAAGGAAATCGCGTCCACGCTTTCCGTGACCGAAAGCACGGTCAAGAACCACGTCAACAGCATCCTCGGCAAGCTCAACGTGCGCGACCGCACGCAAGCAGCAACCGCCGCCCTTCGCCGCGGGATCGTGATGGTGGAATAGCCTCGCTTTCCACGGCATTCCGGAAGGCAACCGCGAATGCACGCGAATCAACGCGAATTCTCGGAGGCGGCGCTCAACTGCTAGGAACCTGTAGCTCATTCTCCCATTCGCGTCCATGGGCGTGCATTCGCGGTTCGCCTGCCGCTTCCGATTGAATCGTCCAAAAGCAAAAAGTGCTTGGCAAAACCAGCTACCTTGTATAACCTAGTAGCATGCCGCCTCCAAAGCGAAACGGCCGGGCATGAGTGAATTCTTTGACAACTGGATTGTCCAAGTACGCAAAGGCGTGCTGGAGCTGTGCATCCTGCGCGCCCTGGAAAACCAGGAACGCTACGGTTACGAACTGGTGAAAACATTGGCGTCCGTCCCCGGCCTCGCGCTCACCGAAGGCACGCTTTATCCTCTGCTCTCGCGGCTGCGCGTCGCCGGGCTAGTCACCGCGCGCCTGGAGGAGTCGGACGAAGGCCCGGCGCGAAAATACTATGCCCTGACCAAGGAGGGACGGCGGACCCTGGCGGACATGAACGACTTTCTGGACAAGCTCAATCAAGGCACCCGCAGCCTTCATAAATTGCCCTCGTTATGAACAACTGGACGAATACCGCTCACCGGACTTTGGAAGGTTATTTGGAACGCAACCGGCTTCGTGTGTCCGCGTCCGGCGCCGATGCGGACGAAGTCGTCGCCGATTTGCGCCGCCACGTGGAGCAAGAGGTCGCGGCGCTCCGGCTGCCCGTGGTCACTCACGACGACGTGCAGCGAATCGTCAGACGCATCGGACCGCTGCCGGACGAAGAACCGCCGGAGGAGACTCCGCCATCGCCCAGGTGGGATCGTCCAAAAAAGCTGCCGCCGCTCTCCACCGAACTGGTGATGTTGTTTGGCATCGTGCTGCCGGTGATCACCATTGCCTTTGAGTTGGTGACCCATCTTTGCGCCGGGACGTTTTTTGATCCGTTGCCCACGTGGTTTCACGTATTGCTCGCCGCCGCTGT
>JACPRI010000182.1 GCA_016190065.1 Verrucomicrobiota bacterium | reverse complement strand
TGAGAAAATGGCGCCGATCACAAAATAGGGGCCGAAAATCGTGCTGTGCCAGCCGGGCCGCAGCGTCATCCCGAAAATCCATGAAACCACCGTGTGCACGGAAACCGCCACAGGAATGATAATGACCGCCATGGTAGCGAGCGCCCGCTCCAGGAACCGGCGCTGTTCCGGTGTCCCGCGATAACCGAGCGAAAGCCACCGGTAAAGCCGCTGACGCAAGGTGCGGTGCTCCCACACCGGAGCCGGCGGCGCAAGCAGGGCGAAGTCGGGAATCATGGCCACGTACAAATACAGCAAGCTTCCGCAGAGGTAAGTGCAGATGGAGCACACGTCCCAGAGAATCGGCGAATTGAGTCGTCCGTGAATCAGCACATTCAAGATGCGGTCGGGCCGGCCCATGTCGATGATCACCATGGGCGCGCCCACCATGAGCGCGAAGACCGTGATCGCTTCGGCCATGCGCGTGATGGAGCGCCGCCACTCGGCGTTGGTCACCCGGAGAATCGCCGAGATCAATGTTCCAGCATGGCTGACGCCGATAAAGAAAACGAAATTGGTCATGTACACGCCCCACGAGATGTACTCGCGCATGGCGGTGACTTTCAGACCATTGACGCATTGCCACACGTAAGCCCACAGGCCCGCCAGCATCACGGCCAGCAGGAACCCGATCCAGAGCCGGCCCGTCGGACCGGCGGGAGAGAGCGAGTGGGCCAACTGGCTCAAGACATGTTGTTCGAGCCGGGTTCCAGAATGAGAAACGCGGCCGTTGCCACTGGCGATTTCGGAGGTCATGCGGACGTGTGATGAGGCTGAGGTTTCTTCTTTTTTGCCGGACCAGGAAACTCTCGATTCTTCGGGGGCAAGTAGTAAACGCGGGGCTCAGTGCCCAGTTCCTCCAGGTAGCGATAGCCGGCGCGCTCTTCCAGCAGTTTGGACAGCCGGACCGTTTCATCCGAATTCGTGACGGCGTCTTCGTTCTCGTCGCCAAAATAGAGCGCGCCCATGTGGCAGTTCTTGACACATCCCGGCAACGTCCCCGCCTGGGCCATCTCCGGACAGAAGTCGCATTTTTCGACGGTCCCAATGCGGCGCGGAAAGCCTGTTTCCGGGGAGTAGGTTGAGTCGGGCGAGGAAGGATTTTGAGGACGGCCCCAGTTGAAAAAGCGGGTCGAATACGGGCACGCGGCCATGCAAAATCGGCATCCGATGCAGCGCTCATTGTCGATCAGCACAATGCCGTCCTGTCGCTTGAACGTGGCGCCGACCGGACAAACCTTGGTGCAAGGTGGGTTGTCGCAGTGAAAACATGGCTTGGGAAACCAATACGGCGCCGTGTGGTGCGCATCCTGCATTCTGAAAACTCGCATCCACTCGCGATCCGGTGGAGTGTTGTGCATTTTATTGCACTCGACCGTGCAGTTCTTGCAGCCATCACACTTCGCCAGATCGATCACCATGACCCATTTCCGGCCCGGAACGCCCGTGCGGACGGCTGGGTCATCCGCGGCATGGGGATGGGTCTCGGTGTGGGCTCCGTCTCCGTGCCCATGCGCGGCGTGATCCGCACTGACCCGAATGAGCTGACCGTCAGAGGTCAGCGCGGGTGTTAAGGCGGTCTGGGTCGGGCTGGGTTTGTCGAATCGTCGCATGACCCGGGCGGTTAGCAGCCCCGCGGCCGCGACCCCGACCCCGACCAACCCTTTCTCCAGAAAATCGCGTCGGCTATCGTTCATACGCCCCTAAACCCGATGGAACGCGGCCTTCTCGAGATCCCCATCGCCGGCTTTCTTGAGGAACGGCGAGAACAAATCGATCGGGACCGGCAAAAACGTGGTGGTATTATGTTCGCTGGAAATCTCCCGCATGGTCTGCAAAAACCGCAATTGCAGCGCGATCGGCTCGGCGCTGATCATGCCGGCCGCCTGAACCAACTTCTCCGCGGCCTGAAACTCGCCCTCGGAATTGATGATCTTCGCGCGACGTTCCCGCTCGCTTTCCGCTTGTTTGGCCATGGCTCGCTTCATGTCTTCCGGCAGCACGACGTCGCGGACTTCCACCGCGGTCACTTTCACACCCCACGGAACGGTGTGACGGTCGATGATTTCCTGGAGGATGTGATTGATCTTGTCTCGGTGCGCCAGCAGTTCATCCAGCTCGGCCTGGCCCATAACGCTGCGCAGCGTGGTTTGCGCAATGAGCGAAGCGGCCTTGAGATAATTCTCAACCTTGACGACCGCAGCGACCGGATCCACGACGTGGAAATACACCACCGCATCCACTGTGACGGGGACATTGTCGCGGGTCATCGCCTCTTGCTTGGGCACGTCGATTGTGACCACGCGCAGGTCCATGCGCACCATCCGGTCCACCCAGGGGATTAAATAAATGAGTCCGGGGCCTTTCGCGCCCACCAAATTGCCGAGGCGAAAAATGACCCCGCGCTGGTATTCCCGCAAAATCCGGAAGGCTTGGGTCAAGACGACCAGGAGGAGGATCACCAGCAGCACCAGGGTCGCGGTGTCGAGCAAGGTAAATATCAAGTTCATAAAATTCATTTCTTGAAGGTTCGGACGTAAGCGATGAGTTTTTGGATTTCTTTGTCGGTGAGTTGTTCGGCGGGTTTCATCTTGGTCTTGTCTCCGTCTTTGACGCCTTCTCTCACGCGCTTGAACATTTGCTCATCCGTGAATTTTTCCAGCACCTTCGAGTCGGTCAGGTCAACCACACCCGCTTGCCGGCCCGCCTTCGTTTTGCCTTTGCCATCTGGCCCGTGGCAGGAGGCGCAATTCTTGGTCCAGA
>JACPRI010000174.1 GCA_016190065.1 Verrucomicrobiota bacterium | reverse complement strand
GCGTTGCTCGCTTCGGGCCAGAATTCGACGATCACGGGCACCTTGGCCGGGCAAATCGTGATGGAAGTTTTTTTGAACATACGATTTCGTCCCTTTCTCCGGCGGTTGATCACGCGGCTCCTGGCGATTGTGCCGGCCGTCATTTGCACGGCGCTCTATGGTGAAAGCGGGACGGCCAAGCTCCTCGTGCTCAGCCAGGTTATCTTGAGCTTGCAACTCCCGTTCGCCGTCATCCCCCTGGTCCAATTCACAAGCGACCGGCGCCGGATGAAAGAGTTTGGCAACCCGCCTTGGATCAAATTCCTGGCCTGGACGGTCACCGCGATCATTGTCGCCCTGAATCTAAAACTCCTGCTGGACTTCTCCGGTGCGAGCGCCTGGCTTTCGGGAGGAGTTCAATAACCCCGACAAGACGATGTATCAGAAAATTCTCGTAGCCTTGGAAAACAGCCCGGCGGACAAGAGCCTCGTGCCCCACGTGACGGAGCTGGCGCGCCATTTTGGTTCGCATTTGTTGCTCGTCCACGTGGCGGACGGCTGGGTGGCGCGGAATTTCGATCAGCTTCAGCTCGCGGAATCGGAAGAGATCAAGAACGACCGCAACTACCTCGAACAAACCGCCGCATCGATCCGGTCGGCGGGCGTGAACGTCTCAACGCATTTGGCGCTCGGCGACCCGCCCACGGAAATCCTGAAAACGGCCGAACGCGAGCAGTGCGATCTGATCGCGATGACGATGCATGGGCACCGGCTTTTGGGGGATCTGATTCACGGGAGCACCATTTCAGAAGTTCGGCACAAGAGCTCCACGCCGATTCTTCTGGTGCGGGCGGAGCGCTGCTGAAGTTGCGGAGTCGCGCAGATTTTCAATCGATCCGTATCTCCCGAAATTGTTGCAGGCCGCGCAAATTTTCTCGTGCTCGTAATCGAAAATGGAGGAATCGAGGACGACGGACGAGGACGAGGACGAGCACGAGCACGATTTGGTTGCGGCGACAGGCTAGGCTGCAATCTGCTGTATCGCGGAATTGCATTTCGCAGGCGCCTAACCGGTTCGATTCCCCCTTGGAACTCGCCGGAGCGACGCCGATTACAAATCGGCGATACGGCAGAGCTCAACTCTGCGCTACGAGATTGGCGTTGCCGCATCGTTGGCGTGGCTTCGGCGTCGCGAAAGCGCAAGGGCCCATGTGCCTCCCATTTCTTTAACGCGCTATTCTTCTCGAATCTCGAGGTCCTTAAACCATAGATCGCAATCCTCGCTGCCGTGGACTTGCAGAGCGAATCGGCCTTCGCGACGGCCGGGATCGCTCCCGATCTCGGCGCTCTGGTGGCCGTTCACCGTCACCACAATGCGGCCTCCCTGGGCCGTGACGGTCATTTCTTGGATCGTTGAGTCAGAATCTAATCTTCATTGTTCCTCGGCGTGTTTTTCTGAAAACATCGAGCCGGCGCTTCGTTCACCAAAGGCGTAGAGATGCGCTTCCGTTCGAACATAGAGTTTGTTCTCTGCGATTGCCGGCGTCGCCAGGATCGGTTCTCCAAGGTTGTTTCGAGCCAGCACCTCCAAGTCGCCGCCGGCCCGACAGATTACGACCACGCCCGGCTGCGAGGCGACGCAGATTTTTCCGTCGGCCGCCACGGGCGAAGCGTAGTAGTCGCCGAGCGCGCCGAGGCGTTCTTCCTGGTAATGCACTTCGCCGGTTCGGGCGTCAAAGCACGACGCCAAGCCTCCATTCTTCACCAGATAAATCCGACCCTCGTAGAGGAGCGGCGACGGCACATAGGGTAACCCTCGTTTCTGTTTCCAAACCACGTGCGTGGCCGTCACATCACCGCAGCCATCCGGCCGGACGGCCAGCAACGCGTTTTCGGAGCGCTCAAAAATGCTCGCGATCGAGTTCCATTCGTCGCGTGTGATCGATCCATTTTTGTCCGCGTCAATGTAAAGGAAGTGTTGTTTGGCCGGACCGAGCGGAGTCTCGTCTCGCGTGAGTTGACCGTCGTGATTCTGGTCACCTTGCTCCAAAAGCAACGCAAAGGTCGGCAATTTGCTCACCCCAGAGCCATGCGTCCAGCCGCCGGCGAAGATCAAACCCTCTCCTGCGACCGGTGACGCCACCATTTCATTCGGGAGTCCCCGGATGCTCCAGAGTTCTGTTCCATTATCAACCCCGTAGGCGGCCAAGCGGAGCGTGCTGGCGATGAGGATCAATTCCGGCTTCTCGTGCGGCCACAGCAAAGGCGTCGAGAACCCGCGGCGATAGGCCGGCCGGTCTCGTTTCCAGATCGTCTCTCCGTTCTCGGTATTCACCGCGAGCAGAAATGAGCCGACATCTTGATCGCACGCGAGAAACAGCCGCCCGTCTGCTAGCACGGGTGAGGTTCCCGCGCCATGCTGTGTCACGGGCGTGGGCATCGGTTTCCTCCACCGCTCCTGGCCGTCGAAGTCATAGCAGATCAATCCGAACGGCCCGAAATAAACATAGACTTTCTTGCCGTCGGTGGCCGGTGTGGGCGCAGCGGGATTGCCCAATCGAGAACCCTGCTCGATTGGTCCAGGCTCAACCTCGCGCGTCCAGAGGATCTTTCCGTCGGCGCGGCCAAGACAAAGCGTCACCAACTTTCCGCTCTTGAATCCCGTCAGAAAAATTCGGTCACCCCAAATGCAAGGCGAGGATCGGCCCGGAGGCAGCACCGTTCGCCAAAGTACATTCGAAGTAGGGCCGAAATGGACCGGAAGATCATTCCCCTTCGCGATCCCAGTTCCGCCTGGCCCCCGGAATTGCGGCCAGATCGTTGGGGCGGCACCATCGCAGTTGCCGAGATCGCTGGCCGGAACCGACGCCGTTGATGGCAACGGAAGGAACAAGGTCAGCGCGACAAGAAAGCGGCCCTGCCTGAGGAATGCGTTCGTCCTATTCAATCCTGGTGGCGGTTCTCTCATGCGGCTCTTTCGAGGCGGAATTCTCGACGATGGCCAGGATCGCTTCCTTGATTCAAATCAACGGAGGAAAGAGAACGAGCCTTTGCGATTACCCCTCACCCCCCCATCCGATGGGGCGAGGGAGCATTGATCCCAGCGCTGAGGGCGAATCACCAAAGGGTGATCCAAAAAGGAGCTTCGAATATCGCTCCTTCTCCCCTCCCGAAGGGGAGAAGGTAAGGATGAGGGGTTCTCTTGATTGCAGATCTGCGCTCCATCGCTTGACCTGCATCAATGGCGGCTGGGCGTCTCAATGCTATTCCAAAGAGTGACGCTGTGCGCAGCGTGAGCGCGTATGAACCCCGCGAGCATTCGCCTGATAAACCCCAAGAAACCATGAACCGACGTCAATTCCTCCATTACACCTCGACCGGCACCGCCGTCCTGGCCTCGACCCAATTGAATCTCCACGCCGCAAAAGGCGCGAATGATCGCATCGCCATCGGCATCATTGGCACCGGCGATCGGGCTTCCGCTCACCTGAAGGAGATTCTAAGTCTTTCTGGCAAGCACAACCTCCAAATCGCCGCCGTTTGCGACGTTTGGCGCAAGAACCTTCAGGCCGCGGCAGCAACGGTGAAGAGACAATCCGGCAGCGAGCCGCGCCAATTTACCCGTTTCGGAGATCTGCTTGCGCTCCCGGAGATCGATGCCGTGCTCATTGCCACGCCCGACTTCAGCCACGGGCCGATCCTTGTAGCCGCGCTCGAAGCCGGCAAGGACGTGTACATCGAGAAACCGATGACCATTGATGTGGCTTCGGCGAACAGAGCGCTCGATCTGGCGCGCGCCAAGGAACGCGTGGTCCAAGCCGGAACGCAGCGCCGGAGCGATGGGCTTCATCGCGGCGCGGGCAAATTGGTTGCCGCGGGCGCGCTCGGTTCGATCAACCGCGTTTCCGCAGCCATGAACTTCAATCACGCGCGCTGGGCCCGTCGATACGACGATTGCCGCGAATCGGACGTGGATTGGGAGGCTTACTTGCTCAACCTACCCAAACGGTCGTTCGACGCGAAGCTGCTTCGGCGCTGGCAACTGCAGCGCGAATGCACGAACGGCCTGGCTGGGCTTTGGATGACGCATTACGCGGACGCGGTTCATTTGCTGACCGGCGCCAAATATCCGTCCGGCGCTGTGGCCCTGGGCGGCATCTATGTGTGGAAGGATGGGCGCGACCACACTGACACGTTCCATGCGCTGCTCGAATATCCAGAAGGCTTCCTTTTCGACTGGGGCATGGGCTTGGGCAACGCCGCGGGCGTGCACTTCGCTGTCCACGGAACCAAAGCCACACTCGACGTCGAGCGATGGGCGATTTCGGCTGAAGGCGCCGGAAGCAAGCTGGAAACTTCGAAGGTCATTGCAGAGCCGAACGCGAGCCACGTCGAGAACTGGCTGGAGTGTCTGCGCTCTCGCAAGCGTCCGAACGCGGACATCGAGTACGGCCACCAGCACGCGATCGCGACGATCATGGCCGCACGGTCCCTGGAAACCGGCCAGCGCCAGAAGTGGGACTCAAAGAAACGCGAAGTGTGCGCGGGGTGAAAGGTTCTTCGGCGTGATTTTGCAGCCTCTGGGACGAACCACCTGATTGTGCTCATGAATAGCACCCGCGAAGACGGACGTGAGGAAGAAGTGCAAACGTTTAGCGCGTCCCACAAGTCCAAAGCGCTGGTTCCTGGTTCGGTCCTTTTCCCCTCACCCTCACCCTCTCCCCAAGGAGAGGGAATCGTCGCCGGAGCTCAAGCCTCGATTCGTGACGTACCGCGGGAATCGTTTCTCCCTCTCCCCAAGGGAGAGGGCCGGGGTGAGGGGGAAGGAGGCGAGAATCCCTCGTCAATTCCCGAATTATCCGAGACGCCAAACACACACGTCCCCGAGGGCTCACGCCGAAGCACAATCTGGACGCGCCGGAATTTCGTTCAGCTGCTTGCTGCCTGGAGCGGCGTGCTGGCCTCTCGGACAACTGACCGTGCCGCTGAAACCGTGAATGCCCGCATCGCCAAAGTCGAAAGCTTTCCCATCAACTATCCTGTAGTAGGTCATTTCAAATTCTTTGAAGGCCGAGGCGGGCGTCCCAATGGCCGGCCAGCCGTTGTCATCAAAATCACGGCTGACAACGGCGCGATCGGTTGGGGCCAGAGCGTCCCCACACCGCGCTGGAGCTACGAGACCTTGGAAACGGTTCACTCGACGATTAAGCGGTACCTCGCGCCGGAGTTGATTGGACGCGATCCGTTCGATCTGGAGGGAATCCAGAGCGCCATGAGCCGCGACATCGCCCCGTCGTTCTCCACGGGACAACCGATTTGCAAGGCAGGGATCGACCTGGCGCTCTTCGACCTCACCGGCAAGCTTTTGAAACAATCGCCTGCGCAGCGTTGGGGCCGGACGGGCCGCGACCGAATTCCCCTGAGTTGGACGTTGAATCCGCGCAGCCTTAACGAAATCGAGGACTTGATCGCCCAAGGACGCGCGCGCGGTTACCGACACTTCAACGTCAAGGTCGCCCCGGACACGAAATTCGACCTCGAGTTGTGCCGCACCGTCAAACGGCTCGTGCCGGACGGATTTCTCTGGGCGGATGCGAACGGTGGCTACGACGAAGCGACCGCCCTGGCCGTGGCGCCGAAACTGGCGGACATCGGCGTGGCCGTGTTCGAGCAGCCATTGCCGGCGAATCGCCTCGGCGGATACCGACGTCTCAAACAACAAGGCGCTTTGCCCATCATCATGGACGAAGGGATCGTGTCGTCGGTCGAACTCGATGAGTTCATCCAGTTCGGATTGTTGGATGGCGTGGCGATGAAGCCGGCCCGTTGCGGCGGACTGACCGAAGCGCGGCGCCAGGTCGAAATGGTGGGCAAAGCCGGGTTGATGTTTCTGGGCAGCGGTCTCACGGATCCGGATGTGTCGCTGGCGGCGTCACTGGCGCTCTACGGCGCGTATGATTTGAAATATCCCGCGGCGCTCAACGGGCCGCAGTTTCTGAGCGAGAGCATTTTGAAGCGGCCGTTTCAGGTGGCCGACGGCCAACTTGCGGTTCCGAAGGGACCGGGGCTTGGGGTCGAAGTGGACGAAGGAAAAATCAAACCGATGTTGATCAAAGAGGTATGAAAATGAGTCCGTCCGCAAAATCCTCGCCCAACGTAGGGCAGGCTTCCAGCCTGCCCATTTCAACGACTGCTTTCCATGAACCTGGTAAGGACGGATTCCACTCCGTCCCTGATTTTACTCAGCGATCGGAAGAACAAGATCAGGGACGCGGTGGAACGCGTCCTTACCAGTTCATGGTCCGTGAGCACGG
>JACPRI010000173.1 GCA_016190065.1 Verrucomicrobiota bacterium | reverse complement strand
TCCTCCAGCGTCATCTTCATTGAATAGAGGTTAGATCGCTCCCGGTCAGGCACCAGCGGCACGGTCATTTTGTCGCGGGCGACGAGCGTGGCGGATTTCACCGGCTTGTTCATTTCGAACGAGAAATCGACTTTCGTGCCTTCCACGGCGCTGACCCGGCGCGTGTCTTCAATTCGTTTGGAACTCAGGCCGGTGTATTCGGGAAACGTCAGATTCGCATCCGACCGCTTCAATTCGGGATAATCGAAAACCGAGACCTTGAACCTCGCCGTGCGTTCCGAGCCGAACTCGACGTAGTAGCCCACGTCCGACTTGATCTCCGGGATCGTGCCGCCAAAAATGGGATCATCGAGATTCTTCGCCAGCGGAATTCGGCGCTGGGTGTCGCTGGAGGAATCGATGACCAGCGCGGCTTCAGCCGGGACTTTGCCCTTGAAACGCACCAAGACCACCAAACTGCTGCCGCGCTCGATGCTGGCGTCCCCGGGCGTCACGGCCACTTCATTCCCGCTGACGACGAAGCTCCAGCCTTTCGGGGTAACCAGCAACATGGTGGCGAGCAAGCCGAGGAACAGAGTGAGGGTTGCGAATTGGGTGCATTGCGCGAAGAAGGCTCGTTCAAGCTGTCGTTGCAGCCAGGGCTGTTTCTGGTTTTGTTCCAGCGCCTCCAGAATGACACGCTGCTGGAGGTAATTGAAATCACCCGTGGCGGCGTCCGGCTGCTGCTCGATGGCGGCCAGAAGGACGGTATTCAGCCGGGGATTCTCCCGCTCGATTTGCTGGGCAATCCAGCGATACGCCGGGGTGAGCCGACGGGAACGCGCCCAGACCACCGTCCCCGCAATGAGCGAAGCTCCCAAAAGCAGCGCCGTCGAGATGGGGAACCACCAGCGTGTGGCGGCATACAGCAACAGGAGGAGCACGCAAGCCGCGGCAGCCCAGGCCCAACAAAGGGTCAGGCCGCGCCAGAGTTGGAACCGGCGATAGGAATCCGCGATGGGTTGGAGTTGGGCTTTGAGCGTCGCGTCTGTCATAATCTCGGTGGACGAGTAACCGTTACTGTTCTTTACACTCCCCGAAGCAAAATGCAAACCAGTTAACGCCTTTCTATGACGAAGCAGCCGAAGCAAGGTTACGGTGGAAGCGGGGCGGGGAAACGGAGTGGCGGAGTGGCGGAGTGGCGGAGTAATGGAGTATTGGAGTGCTGGGGTGACTGAGTTCTGGCAGAGCCACTACTCCAGAACTCCACCGCTCCACCACTCCACCTCTCATTACCGCCGCGGCACGCTCGCGTTTCGCGCCCGGCCGTCCGCCCAACTGCGCAAGGCGCCGATCGGCTCGTCCAGAGTCGCCGCCAGCGGCACGCCGCTTTCGAGCGCGCGCAAAATGTGCTGCGTGCTCAGCTCACAACAATCCGAAAACGCGTCGTACAATCCGCTGATGACTGCCTGCTCGATCTCCGCGCCGCTGTGGTTCTGGCTGGCGGAGGCCAGAGCGCCCAGATCGAAGTCTTTTGGGTTCCGGTTCCGCTTCCGCAGATGGATCGCAAAGATTTCCTGGCGCTCCTTCGTTGAAGGCAGATCGACAAAGAACAATTCGTCGAATCGTCCTTTGCGCACCAGTTCGGGCGGGAGTTGGGAGACGTCGTTCGCCGTGGCCACGACGAAGACTGGCGCCGTCTTCTCCGAAAGCCAGGTGAGAAAGGTTCCAAAAACCCGGGCTGTCGTACCGGCATCCGTGAATCCCGAACCCTGGAAACCGGACAACGCCTTGTCAATTTCATCGACCCACAGGATTGAGGGCGCGACCGATTCCGCCACGGCCACGGCGCGGCGGACGTTTTCTTCGGAGGAACCGACGAGGCTGCCGAACATGCGTCCCATGTCGAAGCGCAGTAACGGCAGTTGCCAGAGCGAGGCGACCGCTTTGGCACAAAGACTCTTGCCGCAGCCTTGCACGCCGAGCAAAAAAATTCCTTTGGGCGCCGGCAAACCGAATGCCTTTGCCTCGTCGCTGAAGGCCAGAGCGCGCTTTTGCAGCCAGGATTTCAAAACGCCCAACCCACCGACGTCGGAGAATGTTTCCGAAGCCGAGTAATACTCCAGGAGTCCGCTCTTGCGAACGATCTGTTGCTTCTCGGACAACACTTCGGCCACGTGCTCGCCGCTCAGGCGCTCTTCCTTGACGAGGATCTTGGCGAAAACGTTTTCGGCTTCGTTGAGCGTGAGGCCGAGCGCGGCCTGGAGCAGGCGTTCGCGGCCGGCGTTATCCAGTTCGACACGGACGTTGGTGTAGGGCCTGACCTCGGACACGATTCGATCCAGCAATCCGCCGAGGTCTTCTCGAGAAGGCAGAGGGAAGTTGAGCAACGTGATTTCCTTTTCCAGTTCCACGGGAATTTCCACGACCGGCGAGACAAGCACGATTGTCTTGTGGCTGTTCTTGAGGTGCTGGGCGATCTCGCGGAGTTTGCGGATCACCGCGGAATTGGCTTTAGTCAGGAACGGGTGAAAATCTTTGAAAGCAAAAATCGCCGGCTCCACCTGATCGATCACGTGGTCGAGCGCCACTAGCGGATCCTTGGAGGCCGCGGTGCGATGCTTGGCCACTTGAATGGAAATCCCGGCGGGAACGATGCCCGTGCTGCAGCTCCAATCAAACAGCTTCTTCTGTCGGCGCTGCGCGATCGAACTCAGCAAGTCCAGCACGCGCGTTTCCTCGGACGAAACCAGATAGAGGATGGGATAACGCGCGCGGATCAGTGTCTCGATTTCCTGGCCCAGATCCATCGTGGCCAAGGACCATAGACGGTTTTCGAGTCGGAGGAAACCACGGATTCGCCCGGCCGTTGCCTCACATCCTCACTCAATCGATCAAACCGGCATATGGCTCTGAAAATGGTTGGGGATCTTTAACCACTAAGGGACACTAATGAACACTAATCATTGGAACGGTTTGGGTTTACCTCGTCGGTGAGATTTCCACGCCGCGCCAACTCGCCTGAGATTAGTGTTTATCAGTGTTCATTAGTGGTTGAACCGCTGATCTTCGGTTAAAACAGGAGGTAGCGGAGCTAACGGAGGGAGAAAAAGTTGGGGGAACAAGCGAAGGCCACCGGGATGCATTCGGAGCGTGAGGCCAAATCGGAAAGCCAGACCCACTCCGAGCGCTCAACTCTCTGTTGTCTCCGTTTCCTCCTGTTGAATTGAATTGAGCTACTGGCCTCGTGAGAAAAGGCGGCGCCACCACGAGACGGCGGGTTTGGGTTCCCGGGCCAGCGATTCGTTCAGGCGTTCGGCAATCTGCGGCGGGACCGGGGTGTGGGCCGCATCGTGGCGGATCATTTCCTCCGCGGCCGCGAACTCGAGCGCCGTTTGCTTTTGCTGGGCTTGATGGAGCGCGTGCTCTTCATGTTCGCGCGTTTGCTGACGCAGTTTGGAAGGGTCAGGTTTCATCGGTGCTCCGGCGGTTGCAGAAGGGGAAACCACCCGCAGGGCGGCGGCGGATGGACACGGATAGACACGGATGCAGCAAAAGAGCAGACACGAATTTCACGAGTTTCCACGAATGGAGATGAAAGCCGAGGCCTTCGTGAGCATCCGTGCGATTCGTGTCGCTTGTATCCGCGCTCATCTGCGGTTTAAGTTTTCTTCCGGGTTTCATTCTTGGGTCAGGCAAATTTGGCAAAGGCCGCGGCAAAGGCCTTGCGCGCGCGATGGAGCTTGCCGCGGACGGCGTCGGCGGTTTGGCCGGTGAGCGCCGCGACGTCCTGGTAACTCAGCTTTTCGTCCGCGACCAACAAGAGCAGCAGCCGATATTCTTCAGGCAAAGCCTCGAGCGTTTTCTGAATCCGCTGGCCCAATTCCTTCGTTTCCAAAACACGCAGCGGATTGTCCGTTGCGACCGAAGACGTCTCCCAGATCGCGTCGTCCGCGTTGGTGACCATGTGACGGTGGTGCCAGGTCTGAAGGAGATTCCGGCAATGATTGATCGCGATCCGGTAAAGCCAGGTGCGCACGGCGGAATCGCCTCGAAACTGGTTCATCTTGCGATACGCCTTGAGAAAAACGTCGTGCGTGGCGTCTTCGGCCTGGGTGGGATCTCCGAGGAGCCGCAGCGCGAGATAGTAAATGCTCTGGGCATGCGCCTCATAGATGGCGCCAAACTCGGTTGAGATCCAGATCAGCGGCCTGTCCGGCGCGCCTTGGGCTTCGTTGCGGTCTCGGGCGCGGCCGGCTTGGACAGGCTCGTGCTCCACGGGCTTTTCTTGCGACGCGTCAGTTGTGTCCACAAATTCTTTGCTTGCGACCGGCGATGCCACGAAGGATTGGACAGCGGCATGTCCGGGTCGTCACGGGGGCGCTCGTTAAAGCGTTACAACGTTAAATCGTTAAATCGGTTGAATCGGTGAATCGATGAACGGCGAAGCTTGATCTGTGAACGGGTTGGCGAGCCATTCGGATCGCTTCGCAGAAGCGCGGAGAGTTTGGTTCTCCCGCATAACCAATGGCCTATCGCCTCATTTCGCTTCAGGCTGCAGTTCCAGGTATGTTTTGGTGTCCGTTTTCTCGTTCCACATTTGCATGCCTGTGGCCTGGTTTTTAGTGAAACTTTTCAGCTCGAAAACTTTGACCTTCCGGCCCGCGGCATCATAGGCCACGGCGTAAATCAACCCGCCAAACTCGCGGTCAATCCAGGAAACAACGTGCGCGTAGTTCGTGTCCGCCGGGTTCGGGTTGGTGCTTTCGAGCACGTGGCAAAGGCGATGGTTGCGCATCCGGATCTTGTCCTTGGCCAATCGTTGTTTGGGCCAATGCAGGAATTCCAGGCCCAAGTCCGAAAGCCAAAAATCCGAACCGGCGAAGGGTATGGCCGCTTGATCTCCGGACAAGTTCTTCGGTTCTCCCGGAGGTTCTTTCGGCGTTGAAGCGCGCCAGTGGAAATAATGGTTGGGAGCGTTTTGGTGGTGGACAACGGTCAAGCGCTCCGCCGGTGGCGCATCGGCGGGACCCGCTTCGTAGATTCCTTCCCAGCGGTCCGGGTGCAGTTTCACCGTGTATTTGATGTGGACCCGCGACAACGTTCCTTTGCTGTTCGAGATTCTCAGCCGGCCTTCCAACGTCAAATCTTCAGGCGGCCGTTGCGAGAGCAACTCGGAAAGCAGCCCGGCGGCTTCTTTGTCCGGCACGTCTTCCGCGACCGTGTTTGCAAGGGGGGCGAGAACCAAAAGAAGCGCGGCGAGAATGCCAAGCGCGAATTCCATGGACTGGTAAGGACGCGTTCCATCGCGTCCCTGATATTGCTCTCTCGATCGCTGAGTAAAGTCAGGGACGGAGTGGAATCCGTCTCTACTGGGTTCATGGGAACCTTCGCCCTTCATCTGGGGTGCAGGGCGAGCGGAATCAGTTCCGAGACGTGCTGGGCGAACCGGCCCTTGACCTTTTGGCGCACCTCCGCCGGCACCTCTTCCCAGTCCTTTCGGTTCCGTTCCGGCAGGATCACCTGTTTGAGTCTTGCCCTCGATGCGGCCAGGACCTTTTCTTTGATCCCGCCCACCGGCAGGATGCGTCCCCGCAGGCTGATTTCTCCGGTCAACGCCACATCCGACCGCACCCGGCGCTCGGTGAAGAGGGACGCGAGAGCCACGAGAATCGACGTGCCCGCGCTCGGGCCGTCCTTGGGCGTGGCGCCGGCGGGAATGTGGATGTGGATGTCGAACGAATCGAAGCTGCTCAAATCGATGCGCAGGCTTTTCGCCTGACTGCGCAGATAGCTGAGCGCCGTTTGGGCGCTCTCCTTCATCACGTCTCCGAGCGAGCCGGTGAGGATCAACTTGCCTTTGCCCTGCATGCGGGTCGCCTCGATGAAAAGAATCTCGCCGCCGGTTGGCGTCCAGCCCAGGCCGACCGCGATGCCGACCTCTTTGATTTCCTCGGCCGTCTCGGAAAAATAACGCGCGTAACCCAGGTAATCCACCAGCGACTCCGGACCGATGATCAAGGGTTGCTGGACGACCGGGCTCGAAATGATTCGGCGCGCGGCCTTGCGGGTCAAAGTCGCAATTTCCCGTTCCAATTGCCGCACCCCGGCTTCGCGCGTGTAATCTTCAATCAAACGCCGGAGGGTCGCGTCGGAAAAGCGAACGACTTTCCGCTTCAAGCCGTGTTCCTCCAGTTGCCGGGGAACCAGGTGGCGCCTGGCGATCTGCACTTTTTCGCTGGTGGTGTAACTGGGCAATTCGAGCACCTCCAGCCGGTCGCGCAACGCCGGATGGATCGGGTCCAGCCAGTTCGCGGTGGTGATGAACAGGACGCGCGACAAATCGAACGGCACGTCCAGATAATGGTCCGTGAAGTTGGAGTTCTGCTGAGGATCGAGCACTTCCAGGAGTGCGGCCGCCGGATCGCCCCGAAAATCGGAACCGACCTTGTCAATTTCGTCCAGCAGGATGACCGGGTTGTTGGTTTCAACCCGGCGCAAGCTCTGGATGATCCGCCCCGGCAGGGCGCCCACGTACGTCCGGCGGTGGCCGCGAATCTCCGCTTCGTCGCGCATGCCGCCCAGCGAAATGCGCCCCAGTTTTCGGCCCAGCGCCTCGGCGACGCTTTGGCCGAGGGTAGTTTTGCCGACGCCGGGCGGGCCGACCAGGCAAAGGATTGGGCCTTTCAGTTTCCGTTTGAGTTTGATGACCGCCAGATACTCCAGCAGCCGATCTTTGACTTTGGTCAGGCCAAAATGCTGCTCGTCGAGGACGCGCGCGGCGTCCGTGAGGTCCAGTTTGTCGGCCGTGGACTTCGACCACGGGAGGTTGATCAGCCAGTCCAGATAGTTTCGGGTGACCGTATATTCGGCGGCGGAAAAGGGGATCTGCTGAAGCCGATCCAGTTCTTTGCGCGCGACCTTGGCGGCTTCCTCGGATAACTGGCCCTTTTCAATCTGCTCCCGGAGCGTATTGATCTCCAGCGTGCTGGGATCGCTTTCCCCCAGCTCGCGCTGGATGGCCCGAATCTGCTCGCGCAGGAAAAAGTCGCGCTGGCTTTTTGACATCGAGGAGGCGACTTCCTTCTGGATTTTCGAGCCGAGCGTGAGCACTTCCAATTCTTTGCTCACCAGGGGGAGCAGGCGCGTCAGCCGGTCTTTGACGACATTGGTCTCGAGCAAGTGTTGCCGTTCTTCCAGGCTCAAATTGAGGTTGGCCGCGATGAGATCCGCAAGTTTGCCGGGGTGCTCCGTATTGAGCGCCGTGATCTTGACCTGTTCAGAAAGCGCGGGCGAGAGCTTGATAATCTCCTGAAATTGAAGCTGAACGTTCCGCGCCAACGCGGCCAGTTCCAAGGATTCATCATCGGCCTCCTTCAGCACCTCGATCTTCGCGCTGAGGTAGGGATCCTGGCTGACGTATGCGCCAATGTGCACCCGCCGCAGTCCCTCGACCAGCACCCGCACGGTGTTGTCCGGGAATTTGAGCATCTTCAAGACGCGCGCGGCGCAGCCATGCGGCCACAAGTCTTCCGGAGCGGGGTTCTCAATGTCTTCCCGGCGTTGGAGAACGAGACCGAGGAATCGGTCGCCCGCGACAACATCGTCGATCAAGCGGATGCTGGGAGCGGACTCGACCAGGAGCGGGGCGACCATCCCGGGGAATACGACGATGTCCGACAATCCAAGAATGGGCAGGATTTCCGGGAGCGATTTGGCGGCGACTTTCGGTGAGGCCAGGTCCGCGCCGCCCGCAGAGGCGTCGAGGATACTGATAAACTCAGTGTCGGGAGAGGTCATTTAGTCGCCGGCCCAACTTGTTAGATGCCGCAGACCTCCGAAAGATTCACGAAATTCTCGTCTCTGATGTCGCGAGGGTGATGGAATGGGGGTCGGTGGGTTTTCCGCCGTGCGCCGGAACGTCAATTCTCAGGAACCCATTCTGGTAAGCAGCTCGAGCCTGACTGAGATCATAGCCTTTCGGCAACTCGATGACCGTGGCGAACGCGCCGTAATTGATCTCCATGACAAGAAACTTGCACTTCGGCGCGCGGCAGCCATCGGGACGATAGCCCCGAATCTTGAGGCGATTACTCTCCACGATCAGTTCCAAGTCTTCGCGGCGCATCCCGGCCAGTTCGACTTTGATGACCAATCCCTCCTCACAAACATAGACATCAGTGTTGGGAACCCAATAAGTTTCGGCCGAACCGTCGTGATCGCGAGGGGCCTGAGTTTTGACTACGTGCAGGGCGGAACTCACTTTAGACATGCTCATTGCTTCCGCAAGAATAGACCATTGCCTCCCATTAGGCAAGGGGTTGGAATTAGAGGCTGCGCAGTCTGGCTAACCTGATGCCTAAGTGAATCTGATGCGCTCCGCATGGGAATAAACGTTCAGGCTTTTTCCTCGGAGAAAACCCACGAGCGTTTGCCCGCTTTCGCGAGCGAACTCCACCGCCAGGCTGGAGGGAGCAGAAACGGCGGCGACGATGGGGATCCGCGCCGCGAGCGCTTTCTGCATGATTTCGAACGAGGCGCGTCCGCTCACCAGGAGAATCTGGGAGTCGAATGGCAACTGGCCATCCCGGCAACCGAAGCCCACGATTTTATCCACCGCGTTATGTCGTCCGATGTCCTCGCGGAGCGCGATGAGCCTGCCCTGGCTGCTGAAAATGGCTGCGGCGTGCAGTCCGCCCGTTCGCCGGAAGGTCTCCTGAGCGGCTTGCAGAAGGCCAGGCAATTGGCACAGGGCCTCAACGGACACACTCGCTTCGCTGCTGACGGGCGGGAAATGCTGGTGCACCGATTCGATCGAAGTCTTTCCGCATACACCGCAGCTTGAGGTCGAGGACACGTGCCGCGTCAACCGCTCGAAATCTACGATCACCGTTGGAGCCAAAAACACGTTGAGAACATTGCGTTCGACGGCGGCTTCGCCCTGGTGGCAATGGGCCACTTCGACTACTTCCTCGCGAGTCCGAATAATGCCTTCGGTGAGGAGGAAACCGACCGCCAGTTCCTCGTCGTGCCCGGGCGTGCGCATCGTGACGGTCACGCGCTGGCCGCGCACGCGGATTTCGAGCGGCTCTTCCCTGGCCACGGCGTCGGGTTTTTCGACCGGTTTTCGGCCCGACTCCACGCTCCAAAGCTGGACGGACGCCGTGGCATCGTCTCGGGAGGAATCAACTCGAACGGAAGTGCTCACGGGATCAGACGCGCAGCGATCAATCTACCCACCCCTTCCCTTCCCCGGAGGGGAGCTTCGATTGATGCGTTAGTTTCAAGTTCCTCTCCTGGGAGGGGTGAAGGGGTGGGTTCATGGAAGGATTTGCCATCAGGCATGGTGGATCAGTGATTTAATCGCTGGACACTGACGCAGGCGTTGTAGTCGGGCACCCCTCCGAGCGTGTCCGTGAGTCCGCGTTTGATCAAAACATTTCCTTCCGGCCAATGAATCTGGAGGTTCCCCCGTGCAATCGGAGCCAGGAAGACGCGGCCCTCGAATCGTCCGAGTTCGTTGACCAAAGCGATGCGGTCGGCGTTTTTGACGTGCAGAGCCGCCGCGTCCTCCGGGTTCATGAAAACGGCATCGCGCGAGGCGCCGGTGAGGGGATCGATCTCGTCGTAGAGAAGGGAGTTGAACTGTTTGCCGCGGCGCGTGGAGGCCAGGAATTGCGGAGTGCGGAATGCGGAGTGCGGAGTGGATTCCGCGTCCTGCGGTGTGGGTGGAACGGCCACTGACGGGGAAGGCAGCGGGACGGCGCGGAAGTGGGCTTTTCCGTCCGGCGTGGGGAATTCTCCGCCGGCGCAGAGATGAGGGCCGCCATATTGAAGTGCGTCGCCGGTTTTCTTCAGATTTTGCACTCCGTCGTAAAAGGGGACCACTTTCGCGATTTCTTCCCGCATCGACTGGCCGGTTTCGCAACTCAGAAGTTGCGCGCGTTCGGGATAAGCCGCGGCGGCGATGTCGCGCAGGATTTTCCATTCGGTTCGGGCTTCTCCGACCTGGCGCGGGATTTCCGGGCTGAAAATGATGCGGCGTTCGGTGGTGGTCTCCGTGCCGCCGCCGTCTTGTTCGTAGCGAGTTTTCGCAGGCAGCAGGATCACTTCTTCTTTCGCGTCCAGGAACATTTGGTCCGTCAGAATGATGTCCTGATGGACGCGTAACGGCACGTTTGCCATCGCTTGGGCCACGTAATCGGGTTCGGGCAGAGTTCGCAGAAAATTTCCGCCCAGACAGTAAAGCAGGTCAAGTTCGCCGCGGGCGGAAGCTTCCACCATTTCCGTGGCCGTGAGGCCGATCCAATCGGGAACCGTGAAGCCGTAGAGCGCGGAGAGCGTCGCCGCGTTGGCGGCATTGATGGGTTTGCCGCCGGGAAAGACCGTGGCGTAAGCGCCCATCTCCGCCCCGCCTTGGACGCTGGAATGGCCGCGAATCGGCACCAGCCCGCATTTATCCCGTCCCACGTAGCCTCGCGCCAGTCCAAGATTCAGAATCATCGAGACGGCGTCGCCGCCGAAGGCGTGCTGGGTGATTCCCATGCTCCAGACAAAGACCGCGTTCTTCGCGTCGCGAATGAGGCACGCAAATTCCTCCATGCTGCGCCAGTTGAGGCCGGAAAGTTTTTCGAGCGTCGCCCAATCCAGAGCTTCGACCTGCTGCTTGAGTTCCTCGAAGCCAGCCGTATGCCGTTCGATGAAATCGCGGTTCAGCCCGTTGTTCGCGATGAGAATCTTCAGCGTCCCGTAAAGAAAGGCGATGTCCCCGCCCGTCGTGACGGGAAACCAGTAATCCATGAGGTCCGTGCCGAAGAGCGCGCTCATGGCCGTCGAGGGAACCCAGTACCGCTCCATGCCCGGTTCTTTGTACGGATTCACCGCGACGATCTTTGTCCCGAGGCGTTTGGCCTCGTGCAGATATTTGGTCGTCACCGGTTGATCGTTGGCGGGATTGGCGCCGAAGAACACCACGAGATCCGTTCCGTACCAGTCCTTGTAGCTGCACGTGCTGGCCGCGACGCCGAGCGCGTATTTCATCGCGCCGGTGGACGGGGAATGGCAGAGCCGCGCCGCGTTATCGACGTTGTTGGTGCCCAGGAAGCGCGCAACTTTTTGGGCCATGTAATAAACTTCGTTGGTCACGCCGCGGGAGGTGACGTAGAACGCAATGCGCCTGGGATCGCTCGCGCGAATGCGTTTGGCGATGCGGCTGATGGCCTCATCCCAGGCCAGGCGGCGAAAACCTCGGGCGCCACGCTCACGAAGCATCGGAAAAGGCAACCGGCCCAACTCGCGAAGCCGGGCGTTGTCCATGGATTGCAGATTCGAGAGGTCGGACAAGAGCTTGGGGTCCAGCGCCGGCATGGTGTTGAGCCGAAGCAAATTCAGGCGCGTCATGCAGAGATGGACGCCTTGAATCGTCCAGTCGTGAAAACCGGCGACGCCCAGCGCGCAGCCGTCGCACACGCCCTGGCTCAGAACTTTCCAAGCGTAGCCCAGATTATCGCGGTTTTTCCAGGCCACCTTGGCCATGTCGCGAAAATGGCGGGGTTTGGTCTGGCCCAGGCCGAAGGGAACCGCGGCCTTCAGTTTGTCGGCGAAGCTCTTTTGAATCTGGTGGGACATCGGATGGCTTCTACCTAGCGTAGGAGTGCCGAAAAGTCATGTTCAAATCAGGTTGCTTGCGTGAGTTCTGCATTTCTGGCAACGTTGTTTTGTGAGCACAGCCGTGGCGACAGCAGACAGTTTCAGCGGGACGCTGGCCGAGATGGCCCGGCGCAACGTGGAATCCACTCTGGCCGCGAGCGACCAGTTCAGGCGCTGGCACCGTGAGAATTTCATCGTCAAACGGCCTACGCTTGAACAAGTGGCCGAACACAAAGTGGACGTTCGCATTCTGTTGCTAATGCTTCGCTGGCTGCAAGCAACCATCGCCGATCCTGGCAGCCCGGCGCGCGATCTTCTTCCACGTATTGAAGCCATGATACGGCTGTTGGAGGATTGCTCGCAGAGTGCGCACGATCCGATGGACGAAGTCGAAGCCGAAAAGCTCCTCTCTGAAGTCTTCCCGGAATGCACCGGGATCTCGAAGAGTTGATCCGCGCGTACGATGTGGTGACCCTAGCAGGCAATGAGCAGGTACCCGAGGCATGGAAGGAGTTTGAAGTGCTTCTGGATGGGGTCGTGGCCCGGCATCCGCGTCTGAATCGCGATCGGCTTAAGCGCGCTGTGCATCATGCCCACCGCTGTTGGCAGCGCGCCCAAGAAAAACCACCAACCCTCCCGCCCAAGGCGCGCCCTTCCATTCTGCTCCATGATCAAACTACAGCCGATTATGACAAACTCTGATCCCTCTCCTTCCGACGCAAACTTGCTCTCGCCCTCCAGCCGGCGTGAGTTCCTGAAAAACACCGCGGGTCTGGCCGCTGGCGCCGCCGCGATCAGCCGCGTTCCCACGGCCCGCGCCGCTGTTTCGCCGTCGGACCCGCTGTTGCCGACCATTCGCCTGGGTCCGCACGAGGTCACACGACTCATCCTGGGCGGCAATCCGATTTACGGATTCTCCCACTTCAACAAACTCCTCGACGAACATCAGAAGGCCTGGCACACGCCGGAGCGCGTTGTGGAGTTGCTCAAACATTGCGAAGCCAAAGGGCTGAACACCTTTCAGAACAGCTACCGCCCGCGGACGTTGTCGGACCTGGAAAAATATCGCGCCGATGGAGGCAAGATGCACTGGCTTTGTCTCGGCAATCCGGACTGGGACCAGAAACCGCACTTGATCGAGGATACCGCCAGGCGCAAGCCGATCGGCATCGCGCCGCACGGCTCCCTGGGCGACCGGCTGTATCGGGAGAAGAAATTCGACGTCTTGACCGGCCTGCTCAAGCGCATCCGCGACACCGGCGTGCTCGTTGGCCTTTCCGCCCACAACCCGGCGCTCGTTGAGCAGGCTGAGGAAAAAGGCTGGGACGTGGACTACTACATGTGCTGCCTTTATTACCGCACGCGCAACCGCGACGAATATGTCAAACTGCTCGGCTCCGACCTGCCGCTGGGAGAGATCTATCTGCCTTCCGACCC
>JACPRI010000022.1 GCA_016190065.1 Verrucomicrobiota bacterium | reverse complement strand
CGCACTCGCGATGTAACGTGGGCGTTCCAACAAGCACTGGATGCTTTGGCCGCGGACAAAACGATCGACCTCTACAAACTACTCTTCCGGTGCGATTCCTCCTGAAACTCTCACAAACCGGGAATAACTGAGGGATTACTGCGTTTCGAATATTCCAGTTGGCAGTCTGCGCAGCGATGGATTAAGGTGCGCCCGAATGTTCTCACTGCCCAAACCCGAAGTCATTCTGACTCATGAAAGCGATCTGGACGGATTAGTTTCCGGGTTGCTGCTCAAGCGGCTGGCTCGAAAACTCTTCGCGGTCGATGTTCCCCTGGAGGCCTACCACAACCACAATTGGCGGCAGCGCAGCCCCCGCGAAAAATCCGCCTGGGTGTGCGACATGACTTTCGAAGAGCGGCTGGATCGCCCGGAGTGGGTCATTGTCGATCATCACGCAACCGACGTGGGAGCGAAGCAGGCGACGCTGATTCACGATGCAACCAAGTCCGCCGGCCTGCTCTGTTACGAACTTTGCCAGGCGCAAGGTCTCGGCACGCCGCAACTGGATCGGCTGGTCCATCTTAATAACGTCTCGGATTTGTTCCTGGAGGACGACCCGGATTTTGTCATCGCCACCGACTACGCGAATCTGGTCAAGACCTATCAGTTCTGGAATTTGTACGAACTCATCCAGGGCGAGCTCGAGCGCTTGCTGGACCATCCCCTCCTGGAAGTGATGGCGGTGAAGCGGCGGGTGGAAGATCCGCTGGGCTACGCCTGGAGCAAAGCCAACGTGACCGAGTTGAGCTCCACGGTGGGGTACGTCGATACCGTCGTGGGCAATATCAATTTGATCGTCCATCACTTGCTCGAACGAAAGGCGACGAAATACCCGGTGTTGATCACGCTCTTCCGCAAAGCCAACGGGATGATCATTGCCAGCCTGCGCAGCCGCAACGGCGAAGCCATCAAAGTCGCGGAGAAATTGCAAGGAGGCGGGCACCCGAACGCTTGCGGCGCGACCTTGCCGCGTTCCGTGCAGCAGATTCCCGATGCCGTCCGCTATTTGCGGCAGGTCCTGAATCCGGCGCCTTCGCGGGAAGCTCCGCTCAACAGTCTGGAGAGCCTCTTTGACGCGATTGAGTTGGCCAAGGGGAAGTGACTCGTCGCGGGACGCGTTAAAACGTTACAAGGTTAAATCGTTAAAACGGGGAAAACAGGCTCCATAGAGGTTAAAGAGTTTGCGCCTTCGACGCTCCCAGACTAGCCTGCGCCGAAATGAAACTGCCGTTTGAGTTGATGCTGGCGGCGCGCTATTTGCGGCCCAAACGGACGTTCGTTTCGGTGATCACCTTGATTTCGATCATCGGCGTGATGCTGGGTGTAGCCGTGCTCATCGTGGTGATCAGCGTGATGGCGGGTTTCGATCGGCAACTGCGAGAGAAGATTCTGGGATTCAAGCCGCACTTGCGAGTAGTCGCGAATGGGCCGATGACCGATTACGCGTTGCTCGTTCACGCCATTTCCACCAACCAGGGCGTCAAAGGAGTCGCGCCGTTGGTTATGGGACAAGTTATGGTGGAAACCCAGCCGCAAGACGGCCCACCGCAATACCTCTGCCCGGCCATTCGAGGAGTCGATCCCGATGCGAACTCGGAAAGCAAAATTAGCGTGCTCCCCTCCAGCGTTGTCACGGGCCAATACGACGTGCGCGGGAACCGGGTTCTGGTGGGACAGGATCTGGCCGCGAGTCTGAATCTCCGGGTCGGAGATACGCTGTCGATCTATTCGGTCGGTGATTTCAGGCGCGTGGCCAAGCTCATCAAGAAGAGCCGGGCGAAGGAGGAGGTGGAGGAAGGATTCCTGCCCACGGAATTTGAAGTCAGCGGCATTTTCGATGTGGGTTACTACGAGTTCAACAATTTTTTCATCGCCTGCTCGCTCGCCAATGCGCAAGAATTGTCCGGTCTGGAAGATTCCGTGCAAGGCCTGGTGGTGACTCTCTTTGATCCCGGCGCGGCCCGGCAAGTGCGTGGAGAGTTGCACGCGATCCTCGAACCCGGCATCCGGATTGCGACTTGGGAAGAAGAGAATTCCGATATCCTCGACGCGCTGCTGGTCGAGAAAAACGTCATGTTCTACCTGCTGTTCTTCATCATGATCGTGGCGGCATTTGGCATCACCAGTTCCTTGATCACCTTTGTGGTTCAGAAAACGCGGGAAATCGGAATCCTGAAGGCGCTCGGCGCGTCCGGCGGCCAGATCATGTCGATCTTTTTCAGCCAAAGTCTGTTGGTCGGAGCCGTGGGCGTGACGGCGGGTTACGGGCTGGGTATGCTGGCGATCGCCTACCGGAATGAGTTTTTGCTGTTCTTGAGAAGGGCGATGAGCATCGAGATTTTCCCATCGCGAATTTATGGCTTCAGCCAGCTTCCAGCGCTGATTGACGCCTGGGACATCTTGATCATCTGCGGCGGTTCGCTGTTGATCTGCCTGCTGGCCGGCGTGTTTCCGGCGTGGAACGCGGGCCGCCTAAAGCCCGTCGAGGCCTTGCGCCATGAGTGAGCACCCATGGTGGACGCCTTGATCAACGCCCAAGGGGTGCGGAAGAGTTTCACACTCGGCAAACGGCGCGTGGACGTGTTGCAGAACGTGGATCTGGTTGTCCACCGAGGTGAATTCGTCGCGATCAAGGGGGCGTCGGGCGCGGGGAAAAGCACCTTGCTCCACCTGCTCGGCGGGTTGGACGCGCCCAACGAAGGGGAAATCTGGTTCGCGGGGCAGGACCTCTCCAAGCTGTCCGCTCGCGATCTGGACCGGTTTCGGAATCTCAAGGTCGGATTTGTCTTCCAGGCCTATCATATCCTCCCGGAGTTGGACGCGCTGGAGAACGTCTGCCTCCCGGCCCGGATGGCGCGGATGAATGCGTCGGAGGCCCTGGAGAGGGCGCGGCGGCTCCTGGAACGCGTCGGACTCGGCGAGCGGATGGACCACAAACCGTACGAACTTTCCGGAGGAGAACAACAGCGCGTCGCGGTTGCCCGGGCTCTGATCAACGAACCGGAGCTGATCCTGGCGGACGAACCAACCGGCAATCTCGATTCGCACACAGGGCAGGAAATCATCGATCTGCTTTGCGCGTTGCGCACCGAACGTCAGGTGACGTTGATTTTTGCGACGCACGACGCTCGGATTGCCGCCCAAGCCCCGCGCGTGGTCGAGTTGGCGGATGGACAGATTCGCGGCTGAATTCACGTCGGGAAAGTTGGACATGCGGCCGCTGCACCTGCCTTAAGGATTGCAACGCCAGAAGCAGTTGCCGTAGGCTGCCGGCACTGACGGAATGAAAATCTACATCGACGGGAAGTTTTTCAGCCAGGAGAACGCCAAAATCTCGGTGTTTGACCATGGACTTCTGTACGGAGACGGCATTTTTGAAGGGATCCGGGCTTACCATGGCCGCGTTTTCAAACTGAAGGAGCACATCGACCGATTGTTTTGTTCCGCGAAGGCGATCCTGCTGGCCCTCCCCGTGTCGCACGCCGAGATCATGCGCGCGGTCGTGACAACGTGCCGCCGGAACCGCATCCGGGACGGTTACATTCGGCTGGTCGTGACGCGCGGTGTCGGCGGCCTCGGTTTGAACCCGAACCGGTGCAAGCGGCCATCGGTGATTGTCATCGCGGACAAGATCCAGCTTTACCCCCAGGAATTTTATGAACGCGGGCTGGAAATAATTACCGTCGCAACCGTGCGAAATCTGCACAGCGCCTTGAACCCAGCGATCAAATCTCTTAATTACCTCAACAACATCCTCGCGAAGATTGAAGCGAACAACGGAGGGTGCGAAGAGGCGATCATGCTGAACGCCGAAGGATTCGTCTCCGAATGCACTGGCGACAATATCTTTATCGTGAAGGGCCGTCAGCTTTTGACGCCGCCGCTCTCCGCGGGCGCTTTGTACGGCATCACCCGCGGCGTCGTCATCGAGTTGGCCCAAGAGCTTGGCATATCCGTTGCTGAGACCAATCTGACGCGGTATGACTTATTCAACGCGGACGAATGCTTTTTGACAGGGACAGGAGCGGAGTTGATTCCGGTGGTGAAAATCGACGGGCGCGTCGTTGGGTCCGGGAAGCCCGGCCGCATCACCAAGACTTTCGTGGCCAAGTACCGCAAGCTGACCCAGACGTCCGGAGAACCGATTTACGAATCTTGAGCTTGAGCCGTTGGCGAGTGCCCCAGATGCAGGGCTCCGATCGAACCGGATGTGTTTCCACTGGCGTGCGCGCAGGCGAGAGAAGACAGTTCTTGTCCGGCACCGGTACTGTCCTATTCGTGGGCAGCGCGTCTTGCTTTGAGGCTCGGCCTCACGGGAGATCAGGCTGATTCTAAGGGTCTCGCACGCCTCTTGACTTAAAACCTCAGGCAGCCGATATACGAACTGGAATTATGCTATGCGATATCTGCAAACAAAACGTGGCGACGGTTCATTTGACCCAGATGGTGGAAGGGAAGACAAAGAAAGTGGATTTGTGCGAGGGGTGTTCCAAAGACAAAGGGGTCGATGATCCAACCGGTTTCTCGTTGGCGGACTTGCTGCTCGGCCTGGGAGCGGCCCAGGAGATCGAACACGCAATGCCGGGCGGCGACGCGAAGTGCCCTCACTGCGGTTTCACCCAGGCCGATTTCAAGAAAGCCGGGCGGCTGGGTTGCGCCGAGTGTTACACGACGTTCGCCGATGGCCTCGAAGGCTTGTTGAAGACGATGCACAAAGGAACCAAGCACATCGGCAAGGCCCCGCAAAGCTTCAAGCAAAGCCAGGATTTGTCCGACAAATTGAAGTCGCTCCAAAACAAACTCGATAAAGCGGTCGTCGAGGAGAACTTTGAGACGGCGGCCCGGGTCAGGGACGAGATCAATCAGCTCAAGAACAAGATCGCGAGCTTAATGCCGGGATGAGCCATGAATATTAATGAGTTTTTAGCGACACCAGCCGAGGCCAGCAAACGCGGCGGGCCGCATGATCGAATCGTCCTCTCGAGCCGTGTTCGGCTGGCGCGCAATCTCAAAGGCATGGCGTTTCCCGGTTGGGCCAAGAAGCCGGAGCGGGTCAAGTCCCTGGAAATCCTTCGCCCCGCCGTCGAGGGTTTAAGGCAAATGGCCGGCGCGTTTTCCGAATCCATGGACAACCTGACCGCGCTGGACAAGCAAATCCTAGTCGAGCGCCATCTCATCAGTCGCGAACATGCCGCCAAAAACGCCGGGAGCGGTCTGGTTTTGAACAAAGAAGAGTCGCTTTGCGTGATGATCAACGAGGAGGATCACCTCCGTATGCAATCGCTCCGGCCGGGTTTGCAAATCAAGGAAGCCTGGCAAGTGATCGACCAGGTCGATTCGACGCTCGAAAAGAAAGTCGAGTACGCATTCTCCCCCGCTCTGGGCTATCTCACGGCGTGCCCGACGAATCTCGGAACGGGCATCCGTGTCAGCGCCATGCTGCACCTGCCGGCGCTGGTGATCAGCGAGCAGATCAACCAAATTATCCAGGCGGTCAACAAATTGGGCCTGGCCGTTCGCGGTCTCTACGGTGAAGGCACCGAGGCTCTGGGGAATGTGTTCCAGGTTTCAAACCAGATGACCCTGGGCGAAGCCGAAACCGAGATCGTGGAACGTTTGAACAAAGTCCTGGCCCAGTTGATCGAGCACGAAGAGAACGCCCGCGCCATGCTGCTGGAGAGCAAACCCAAGGTCATTTTCAACCAGATTGGCCGCGCCTACGGGATTCTGGCCAATGCGCACAGCATTTCCTCGAAGGAAACCATGAACCTGCTCTCGTTGCTCCGCCTCGGAGTGGACATTGGATTGTTTCCCGGGACCGAGCGCGCGTTGGTGGACGAGTTGTTTTTGATCACTCAGCCGGCGCATTTGCAGAAACGGTATTCCGAGAAGCTTTCCGCGGAAGAGCGGGATTTACTTAGAGCGGATATGCTCCGCGAGCGTCTGCGCCACGTGAGCCGGCCACATCCCATGCCTTCAACCTCCGGCGGCTCAAAGCTGGACAAAGGTTCCGATTCGTAGCATCTTCCTGCTGACTGTTTATGAGCGAAGAAGCCATGAGTAATTTCACCCCCCGCGCGCAGCAGGTCCTGGCCTTGGCGCGCAAGGAAGCGGACCGATTCAACCACAATTTTGTGGGCACGGAGCACCTGTTGCTGGGCTTGATCAAACTCGGCCAGGGCGTCGCGGTTAACGTCCTACAAAAAATCGGACTGGACCTCGAAACGGTTCGCATGGAGGTCGAGAAACTCGTGGGCACAGGTCCGGACCAAAAGACAATCGGGAACATTCCCTACACTCCTCGCGTCAAGAAGGTGTTGTCCCTGGCGGCCAAGGAAGCCAAAGCGCTGAACCACACCTATGTCGGCACCGAACATATTTTGCTGGGGCTCCTCCGCGAGGGCGACGGCGTTGCCGCCCGCGTCCTCAAGAACATGGATGTCGATATCGAGCAGACGCGCCAGGAAATCTTGAAAGAGCTGGATCCGAATTTCAACACGGCCGAAGAAAATGCCCCGAACGAACCGGCCGAGAAAGCCCCCGAAAAGAAGGGCGAAGTCAAGACGCCGGCGCTGAAGGCCTTTGGCCGGGATCTGACCGAGATCGCGCGCAAGGGCGAGATGGATCCGGTGATCGGACGCAAAAACGAGATTGAGCGCGTCATTCAGATTCTGTGTCGGCGAACGAAAAACAATCCTGTGCTGCTCGGGGAAGCAGGGGTCGGCAAAACCGCCATCGTCGAAGGGTTGGCTCAGGAAATCGCGCGGGGCAACGTCCCGGAGCTTTTGCGGGACAAACGAGTCATTACCTTGGACCTGGCGTTGATGGTCGCAGGCACCAAATATCGCGGCCAATTCGAGGAGCGTATCAAGGCGGTGATGGACGAGATTCGCCGAGCGAAGAACATCATTCTGTTTATCGACGAACTTCACACGATTGTTGGCGCCGGCTCGGCCGAGGGCACCATGGACGCCTCCAACATCATCAAACCGGCCCTGAGCCGGGGCGAAATGCAGTGCATTGGCGCGACGACGCTGAATGAATATCGGAAATACATCGAAAAGGACGCGGCTCTCGAACGCCGTTTCCAAAGCGTGAAAGTGGAGGCGCCTTCGGTGGATGAAGCCGTGCTCATTCTCAAGGGCCTTCGCCAGAAATACGAGGATCACCACAAAGTCGATTTCACGAGTGACGCTTTGGAAGCCGCCGTCAAACTCTCCGACCGCTATTTGACCGGCCGCTACCTTCCGGACAAGGCGATCGACGTGATGGACGAAGCCGGTGCGCGGGCGCGAATCGGCGCCATGACCCGGCCGCCGGACGTAAAGAACCTCGAGGGAGAGATTGAGGAAATCCGATCTCGCAAGGAGCGCGCCATCAAAGAGCAAGACTTTGAAGGCGCCGCGGCTCTGCGCGACAAGGAACGCCAGGCCAAAGAAAAAATGGAAGCCATCCTGAACCAGTGGCGGGTGACGCGTGAGGAAAAGCGCGTCAAAGTGGACCAGGATGACATTCTGCAAGTCGTGGCCAAGTGGACCGGCATCCCGCTCAAGCGGATGGAGCAGGGAGAAGCTCAAAAGCTCCTGGCCATGGAAGCCGAATTGAGCCGGACGGTAATCGGCCAGTCCGAAGCCGTCAGCGCCTTGTGCAAAGCGTTGCGCCGGTCGCGGGCCGATCTGAAAGATCCCAGGCGTCCCATTGGAACGTTTGCCCTGTTGGGGCCCACCGGTGTTGGAAAAACGCTCCTGGCCAAGACCCTGGCCGAGCAGATGTTTGGCGACACCAAATCGCTCATTCAACTCGACATGAGCGAGTACATGGAAAAGTTCACCGTGTCGCGCCTAGTCGGTTCGCCGCCCGGCTACGTGGGTTACGAAGAGGGCGGCCAACTCACGGAACAGGTGCGCCGCCGGCCGTATTCGGTCGTGCTGTTTGACGAGATTGAAAAAGCCCACCCGGACGTCATGAACATGCTGCTCCAGATTCTGGAGGAAGGGAAACTGACGGACAACGTGGGGCGCGTCGTGGACTTCCGCAACACCGTCGTGCTCCTCACGTCCAACGTCGGCGCCGAGACCATTCGGAAAGGCGCCACGATCGGCTTCACCAAATTGTCCGATGAAAGCAGTTACGAGAAGATGCGGGACAAAATCATGGACGACGCCAAAAAGGTTTTCCGTCCGGAGTTTCTCAACCGGCTCGACGATGTGATCGTTTTCCGCGCGCTCAACAAGCCGGATTTGATCCAGATCCTCGACCTGGAAATCGGCAAAGTGATCGAGCGTTTGAAAGGCCGGAAGATCGAGCTGCACTTGGACGAGAAGGCCAAAGATTTCCTCGTTGAAAAAGGATACGACCCCACCTACGGGGCTCGTCCGATGCGCCGCGCGGTGGAACGGCACCTGGAAGACCCGCTCGCCGAAGAAATTCTCCGCGGGAAATTGCACGACAATAACCCGATCCAGGTGACGCTGGAAGAGGACAAACTGGTCTTCAAACAAACGGCTGCGGCCGAAGGCGCTTTGTCCAGTTGATTTCTTGGCCCCGCCTGGCGCGTCCAGGCACATCTCGGGCTTAGAGCGCGGTCAATAAGCCGGCGCAAGGGTTCCAACCGGTTGCCTGTATCAAGAACCGGGTCCACCCGTCGATGAAGTAGTCTAGGCTTGCGTTACAATCTGACCCATTAATTTCCTGAACATGGAGGCGGTCAAGGAAGCCCAATCCAAGCGAGAGTTTCGCAAACGCACAGTTGCCCTTCATGAAGGAAAGTGCACCGTGAAATTCTTTGCTTCCGTGCCGCAACTCCAGATCCCAAACTCAAATCCGCAAGGAGAACCATAAAGAAAAACATCCACAAACTCATCAGCGGCCTGACTCTGTTGACTGCCCTGGCCGCGCAAACCGCGTCCGGCTTTTACGACCCGGTCCTGCAACGCTGGCTCACGCTCGACCCCATCGGCGAGGCCGGCGGCATCAACCTCTACCAGTTCGTCGGGAATGATCCGGTGAACAAGATCGATCCGTGGGGGCATGAGGTCTTGATCTATTACACCGCTCCGAACGGCCAACCCACCGCCCGGCCACCGGACATCGGGTATTATCCTGCACGCGACAAGGCGGTCGCTCTGGTGGGCGCCGGATTTGTGCCTGGTGTAGGCGAGGCGATGGACGTGGATGTGCTCACAGACCCGGAATCCGCGTGGTGGGAGAAAGCTCTGGCGGGAACGAGTCTGAGCTTGAACGCGATCACGGAAAGCCTGCTGCCGAACGCTGGAGCTTTCCTGAAAGGCGGTAAAAGCCTTTGCAAGGCACCGGCGCAGGTCAGGAAGGCTGCGATGTCCTATGACGACATTAAGCGGCAGATCGCGGCCTTGGACTTTGGCACCCCACGTAACAGCACGGTGTTTTGGACTGGGTACCGTCAGGGAAATCAAGGTGTCGCCTTGCAGTGGGCCAAGGCAAATGGGAAGTACACGATCGAGATCTCTTTGCTCCAAACAGCCCGTTCAGCCGTGCCGAGGCGACTGAACTTTGGAATGCCGCGTCGAAACGATTTGCTCAAGGCGCATCGGGCCGCGTGACTGCGTTTACCCGAGGAACTACCGTTAATCCTAACTCGGCGTTTTACGGCGTCGAATTGCCGGCGCTCCGCGCAAATCCTAACGTGTCGAGAATGATTACATATCGAGGTTACTGACAAAACTTTATGTTCACCTGGCTCAATAAACAGGGCGTTAAATCCTCCAACGGCTTCATTTTTCAGGGCGTTCACCGGTTCTACTATCACTACTGCGAAGGAGATCGATGCATGCAAGTTGACGTAGAGCCGTGCATGGACCCCAGTGGCGCCTATTCGGAGATCGTTTACCTGGACAGCCTGCGGGCATGGAAGCCACCGTTCGATTTGGAGAAATTGAATCAGAAACGTGTTGCGGAGATTCGTCGGAATATCTCCGAAGCCCTTAGTTTCATGGGCGTGAAACACAGTTTCAAATAATCCTGAACGCCATGCCAACCACGCCAGCCTGTCCTTCTAGATGAAGACGCGAACTGGATTGAACCGCCGCCGGCTCAATAGCGGCTTGCGGTTCCCGGTCTCATGCGCGCGGCTGTTCAGGAGGCTGAACAATCGGACGCAAGCGGAAGGCGACCAACCGCGCGGAGCGGCCAAGACGCGAAGGCCACAAAGGGCATCTTGCGCAACCATCCCGCTCATGAGTAAGCTTTCTTCCAACAATGCAGGCGCTTGATTCATCCCGAAGCTGCATCCTTGAGCCTCTTCATTCGAAGGCGTCCGCCAAGTTTGATGCCGAGCGGAAACAGGAGTTGGGGCAGTTCCTCACGCCGAAATCCATTGGTACTTTCATGGCTTCGCTGTTTGAGACGCACCCGATCGAAATTCGACTGCTTGATGCGGGCGCGGGAGACGGCGCGCTCATCGCTGCTTTCGTGAAGCAGTCGTGCGGCGGCAGGCGTCGGCCAAAACGAATCGCCGTCACAACCTACGAGCTTGACGTCACAATCGCTCCGGCTCTTGAGCGGACATTGCAGTTATGCCGTACCGAGTGCGAGCGGAGCGGGGTGGCGTTCGCTGCGGACTTGCACAACGAAGATTTCATTCAGGCGGCGGTGGCGCTCACTCGCCGTGACTTGTTCGGCGCGTCGAAGACGCCGTTCAACGCCGCCATACTGAACCCACCCTACCGTAAGATTAACAGCGACTCGCATGCGCGACGGTTGTTGCGGGAAGCTGGCATCGAAACGAGCAACCTCTACACAGGCTTCCTTGCGCTCGCCGCGAAACTTCTGTGCGAGAGCGGCGAGATGGTGGCGATTTGCCCGCGCAGTTTTTGCAATGGCCCTTATTTTCGCCCGTTTCGCGAACAGTATCTCGATATCATGTCGCTGCGGCGGCTTCACGTTTTCGAGTCGCGGTCAGCGGCGTTTCAGCAGGATGACGTTCTGCAGGAGAACATAATCCTCCATGCCGTGAAGTCGCCTGACAAGCCGGAGTCGGTCGTCATCTCGACGAGCAGTGGCGAACCGACCGGCGAAGTCACGGAACGGATATGCCCATACAACGACGTTGTTTCGCCGCGCGATCCGGAGCAGTTCATTCACCTCGTGGCTGGAGAGTTAGACGAAGCGGTTCGTCAGCAGATGCGGCGCTTCACAACGCCACTGGCCAAGCTCGGATTGGGAGTCTCGACGGGGCGCGTTGTGGACTTTCGCGCGAAGCAGTTCCTCGTTCGCGATCCCCAGGACAACACGGCGCCCCTCATTTACCCCTGCCATTTCAACGGCGGCTTCGTGTATTGGCCCAAACCGGGTGGACGCAAGCCGAACGCGATCCGCGACACCGAGCGCACGCAAGAACTGCTCGTGCCTGGCGCGATTTACGTGCTCGTGAAACGCTTCACGTCGAAAGAGGAGCGGCGGCGAGTGGTCGCGTGTATCTACGACCCGCAGCGTATCCGCGCCGAGCGCGTCGGCTTCGAGAACCACCTGAACTATTTTCACGCGCGCGGTCGCGGGCTGGCACTG
>JACPRI010000188.1 GCA_016190065.1 Verrucomicrobiota bacterium | reverse complement strand
GTGTTCGGGATCAAGGACCGCGCGGGAGCGTTGAAAGACATCGTGGTTTACTTGGGATTCTTTGGGGATCCCTGGGTGAGCGAAATTCATCAAGAGAAGATCGCGCGTTTCTGGACACTTTACTTGAAGGGCCAGGGCGCCAAGTTGGCCGCGGTTTGCGGCGATCTCGCGACGGTTTTCAACGCGGTCCGCGCAGGCTCAGGCGCTTCCGAAACTCGCGACGCGCGCTACGAAATCAATCGTGCCCAGTCCAAAATCGAGATGCTCCGCATTACTCGGGACATCGGCGTGGCCGACTGGATCACGCGCGACGTGCTCCCCAACATCTCACAGCGACCGCCCTCGATCACCGTCGGCCCGATGAAGATCGGCATCCGCTGGCAGGGAAATCTCGACCTGGACCTCTACGCCACGCCACGTTCGGGGGCCGAAACGCTGTTTTTCGAGCACACCCGCAGTCCCGAAGGCTACTACTTCAAAGACCATCGTTCTTCGCCTCAGCGGGAGTACGAGTTTATCGAGTTCGAAACGCCCGTCGATGTGTGGCAAGTCCAGGCCATGGTCAACCTTTACGAAGGCAACGCGCCCGGGGGAGCTTCTGGCGAAATCCGAATCGAATTCGACGGTAAGATCTTTTCCGGACATTTCGCACTTTCCGCCAGTCACGGGAATAGGGGCCGGTCCGGGCGGAGCCAGGGAGAATTCTGGACGCGAATTGATGTCCCCGCGATTTTGAAGCTGCCACCGGGCTCTCGGGAGACAACCGTTGTGCGACCGCGTTGACCAAGAACAAGACACGAATTTCGCGAATTAGCGCGAATTGAAAACGGGATTTTCAAATCGTGAAACCTCGCGGTGCCTCGTTCCCAACCCCTGTTCGATTTCCGGTTATTCCAGCGGCGCCCGCAGAGGCGCTTGGGCTAGTTGATAAAAATGAATTCCTTGACGTTGATCAGCACGTGGCAGAGGTCCGCCCAGGGCTTGGGATCATCAAGATTGCAACTGTGCCGGGCCGCTTGCTGTTCCAGGAAGAGCCGGGCATTGCGCAACTCCGTTTCGTTCGGCGGCCGCGTGAAGGCTGTTTGATACAGCCATGTGATGCGCGGCTCCTGCGTCTTCGCAGGTTCCGCAAGAATTCGCTCAGCCCATCGTGCGGCTTGTTGGGCAACGAAGGGATCGTTCATCAGCGTCATGGCCTGTTCGGGAACCGTGGAAACTTCGCGGCGGCCCTGAGTGCTGAAGTGAACCGGCAAATCGAAGGCCACGAGCATCGGCACAGGAAAATTGCGCCGCGCGTTGATGTAAATAGAGCGGCGCCCGTCGCCATCCAACGGTCCGGAATTCGGGCGGCCGCGCCCTTCCATATAAGGAGTGAGATAGGGCAGAACGCTTGGCCCGTACACCGTACGATTAAGCCGTCCGGAAACTGCCAGGATCGCATCGCGGATCGCCTCGGCCTCGAGTCGCCGAACGGGCATGTGATGGAGCAGGCGGTTTTCGGGGTCAACGGCTGCCATGCGCTGAGAGTAATCAGTATTCAGTGTCCAGTGATCAGTGGGCTTTTGCGCGGCTGACTGAGCCACTGAATACTGATCACTGATCACTGAATACTGGGATGCCTGCTGATACACGGCTGAATTCATCATGAGCCGGTGCATTTCCTTGATCGACCAACCATGCCGGACGAACTGGTCCGCGAGGTAGTCCAGGAGTTCCGGATGCGTCGGCGGCTGACCCATTCGGCCAAAGTCATCCGGTGTTCGCACGATCCCCTCGCCGAAGTGGTGCTTCCAGATCCGGTTGACCATGACGCGCGCGATTAACGGATTGGACGGATCGACCAGACGCCGCGCGAGTTCAAGCCGTCCGCTCCCGGTCGCTGGTAAGGACGCGTTCCACCGCGTCCCTGATTTGCCTTCCGACGGGCCAGAAGAGTCAGGATGGGAATGGCCAACCGGCCTCCTCTCCCCGGCCCTCTCCTCCTTCTGAGGAGAGGGGGAATATGCTGCCGCGATAATTGCCTCCGGTGGCCGGCGCTTTGCCTGTTTCCCAGGCGTCCGGTAATTGCCTCGAACAAAAACAAACTCGTCCTCGCCCGTGCCATCTGCGATGGCGGGGGCGCGGAGCGGAGACGGCAAGGCCGACTCGATCTCGCGGTATTGGTCCAGCAGCGCGGCAAGCTGATCCATTGAGGATTTTGGAGTGCGGAGTGCGGAGTGCGCAGAAGTTGCCGCGCTTTCGAGAAGGCCGTTTTGCACGAGCCAGTTCAACAGCGCGACGCCGTCTTCTGCGCGGTTCGCCATCGCGCCTGATTTCCACCCCTTCAATTCTCGGATGATCAATTCTTCATAAACGCCGGCCAGGGCTTCGGAATTCTCGCACCTGGCGTGGTTCAGCGCTTGCAGGTTCAGCGCGTTGGGTGCTGCGGGCGGCGGGGTCCGTTCGTCGGAAAAGCAGATTTGTTGGACCAGAACATAACCCTCGCCCGGGCTGTCGGGCACGCGCCCCGTGGAGGGCGGAGGATTCAGACGGTTCATTGGAATCGTGCTGTCGCTGACCTCAATGTGCGCCCGGTGGCCAATCCAGCGATCCACCGCCATGGTCCGCCAGGCGGGCAGATCATTTGTCGGCGAGACCATCAATCCACCGTACATCGGATTCATGATGAGCGTGTAGCCGTCGATGATCAAATTAAGCCGGGCGCGCTGGCCGGCCATGAGGAAGTGAACGAACGGCTTTGTGATCGTGAAGGTCTCGGAACGCAACTCACCCTGAAGCCGCTTCGACAACAGGCCGCTGTGCGCTCCGCCGGCAATGAAACGCCCGATCGGCCGGGCCGGGCTTTCTCCCACGATGATTTCCCCGGGGCGGGCGGGACCGGTGTCGAAGGCGTTGCCGGTCGTGTACCAGCCTTCAAAACCGGGCCGTTGAAAACTCTCAAACAGTTGGGCCGCGGCCTCAGCACGGGTCGCCTTTTCCTCCTGTTCGCGCAGGCTGGAGAGCAAGGTTTGGCGGCGCTTCAGAAATTCGTCCGCCGTCTGGCCGACTTGGTTGGCGAGTTGGATCCAGGCATAGAGCGGGTGGTCTGCATTGTTGATGTCGTTTTGCTGAAGCGCCTTGATCCACCGTTCCAACCGCGCTTCGTCCAAACCGAACTCGCGAGCGATCTCCTTCGCATTCGTCCCTTCCACATCCAATCCGCTCATCACCCTTTGTGCCGCGCGCAAGTAGCGCCTCGCCTGGCCGGCCTGCTCGATCCATTGGTCCGCAACTTCGTGGGCAAGCAGGCTTCGGATTTCTTGTTTCAGATCCGCGAGTTGCTGCACCCGGGCGGTGATCCGTTCTGGCGGATCGATGAAAGCTTGCTGGAAGCGCGAACTCTTCAGGTAACCCGCCAGCGCGTAATAATCCTGCGTCGTGATCGCGTCGAATTTGTGGTCGTGGCAACGGGCGCAAGCGATCGTCTGGCCCAGGAACGCCTTGCCCAGCACGTCGATCTGGCCGTCGATCACGTCGGCTTGCTCCTGGCGGATATCGACGGGGGTCTGCCGTCCCTCGCCCATCCAGAAAAAGCCGGTCGCGAGGATCGACTCGTTGAATTTCTCGACGGGATCGCGGCGGGGATTCGGCACTAGGTCGCCCGCGAGATGTTCCACGACGAACTGATCGTAAGGCAGGTCGATGTTGAAGGCGCGAATGACGTAGTCGCGATAACGCCAGGAATGGTGCAGATCAAAATCGAATTCGAAGCCCATCGTTTCGGAGAAACGGACCAAATCGAGCCAATGCCGCGCCCACCGTTCGCCATAATGCGGCGAGGCCAGTAAGCGTTCCACGACCTTCGCAAAAGCATTCGAGGACGAGTCGCGAAGGAATTCCTCCACTTCCTCCGGCGTCGGCGGCAATCCGATGAGATCGTAAGTCGCGCGGCGAATGAGCGTGCGGCGGTCGGCGGCGGGGGCGGGTTTCAGTCCGTTCTCTTCCAGTTTCGCGAGGATGAACGCATCGACGTCCGAGACGCACCAAGCCGAGTTCTTGACCGCGGGAACCGCGGTGGGCCGGACGGGCTGGTAAGCCCAGTGCTTACGCCGCTCCCTCATCAGTTCCTCTGTGTCTGATTCACTGGTGTCCGCAGCGGGCGTCGCTCGACTGACCAGCGTTGCGAAGATTATCAGGCAGGTCCAGTTCCAGGGATTGGCCTTTGGGCGTGCGTTGCTCATCGTGTGCCGGGCGCTTCTTCACCCGGCGGAGTGGGCGAAGAAAGTTGTCGCGACTAGTGTAATTGGCCGCGCGTCGAAAGGCCAGCCAATATGGAGAGCCGGAGAGCCGGGAGAGCCGGGAGAAGCCGATGAGCGTAAGGCCTCAGTCTTCGCCGGCGTAGCGCAGATTTTCAATCTGCTGTATCGCCGAATTGCATTCGGCAGCCGCTCGTCCGCCTCGACGCGCTGCGGATTTCAAATCCGCGATACGGCTCAACGCGGCGAAGCAACTCTGCGCTACGATCTCCGGCGTTTGCCCCCGGCAAGGCTGAGGTATTGCAGCCGAGCGACCAACGCGGCCCAGCCCAGCGCTTCAGGAGACGGGACGGCGAGCCGAAGTGCACTTTGGGGAGGAGTATGACTCAGTTTTCGAGGGCCAAAACACATCCATGCCGCAATTGGGCCTGTGACTCAAGGCGACAAGAGCAGCGCCAACTTGGTTAGCCTGTCTGGTCTTGATAAACGATTCGTCCATGACGGCTTGCCCAATCTTCAGAAAACCCCACATGAGAAATCTCGTTTCTGCTTCGGTCGAGTTGTTGTTCCGTCTCCTCAACCACAACCTTTGGTTCGATCTCGTATATGACCTTACACTTCGTCTGGTTTGCTGCGTAGAACACCGCAAAGTACACCTTTCGGTTGCGAGTGATTCGGGCAAGAGAGTCGGCACGCTTGTCCGCGGGCGCACTAAACATGCGATCAAGTTGGCCAGACCCGCCTTCTTTGCAGGATAGATACTCATACTTCTCGGCAGGATTGTTCGGCGCGTGAGCATCTGCGTCACGCTTGGAATAAATGAGTTCATGTCCAAGAATCTCGGCGATTATCATCTCCTTCACCAGCCCAGGTTGAAGCAAGTTGGTGATGCCGATAGACCTAGCCAACTCTGCCGCCTTTAGAACCAACTCTATAATCTTGCGATAGATTTCGCGTGCCATATTCAGAAAAGCCTTCCAGCTAAATCGTTCGCGACATCTTGAAGCCTGTTGTTTGCTATCTCAACAAACTGACTATCCCTTTCGATCCCGATGAAATGCCGTCCGAGCCGTCTGCACACAACAGAACACGTCCCTACTCCTGCAAACGGGTCCAAGACAAGGTCTCCCTCTGTGGAGCTAGCCTTTACGAGCCTCTCCATCAACTGTTCTGGCTTTTGGATCGTGTTCAGTGCATCTCGATTCACGAGTTCCTTCGACTTGTACGTAAGTTGCTTAATGTCTCCCCAAACGTCACCGGGGTTCTTGCCATCTCCGTTGAATTTGGTCTTACCATACTTCCCGTTGGTAACCGAGGGAACACGCTCGCAGCGAAGCCGGTGCTCCAGTTCGACAAGTTGGGATACGCGAATGGCATCGAGATCGTAAGTCTTCGGTCTGTCTCCCTTGATGAAATAGCAAATGATGTCGTAGTTGTTTGTGTAGTTGATCCGCCCTTGGGCGAGACGGCTTGGCTGGTACCAAACAATCTTCGCCCGCAGGTTTAGAAACGGACGATAGTCAATAAAGTCAATGCAGTTTGGCTTGCCGAAAAGGTAAAGCGCACCTCCATCCTTCAGCTTTGCAGCGAAGATACTGATTAACCGGAGGTTGAATTCCTGAATGTTGCTGATCCTGTCCCATTTGTTAGTCGTGATGCCGTAAGGACCATCGCAAACAGCCAGATCGATGCTCCCGTCATCTATCTGAGGGAACAGCTCAAACGCATCCGCGTGATAGATTCGATTAACTTCAAGCATTCTGTGCCCTTTCTCCCCACAGGCTCGACCCGCTGTTAGGCTGTTGATTCGTCATCAAATGCATCCTCGACAATCTTCTGAGCTGTCTGACGAATTCTCAACAGCGTCTTCTGATCAACTTTGGCTCTGAGCTGAACGAACGTGCGCTTGTACGCGCCCAGGGACTTCGATAGAGTGAATTGCCGAGAGTCAATAGCTCGCCAAGCCAAGTCAACGATTGCGTCGGCGGTTTCCGGTGAGACGCCCTCCTGATTCGATTTCCAAACGTCACCTTCTTGATCTGAATAGACTTGGCCTCGATGGCTGCGAGAAGCTTCTTGTCGCGAACGACAAGCAAGTCCCACTCCTTGGTAGGCCTGAAGAAACCCGGCAGTTCGACGGCTTTCTTGCTGAACACACATTGCTCAGGAACCCCGGCTGCGCTTGTCAGTTCCTTGAGGAGTCCGATGAACCCATCCATCTGCGCACCACCCGTCACGGCGCTGCGCAATCCTTGGTCGGCTTTTCCGGTTTGCTGCTGCCTTTCTCTCTGTCCGGCCCGGGTCTTCCAGTAGTGGGCGACGGCCTTGCCAGTTCGTGTGGGCAAATCGCGCATGATGTCGTCCAGCTTCATGGGCATGGTCTATCAGACCGCTCAGAGGACTTCAACTGGCGAACGAGCTCACCGACAGCCGCCCGGCGGCGGTGGATCTCGGCTTCGCTTGTTATCGAGCGTTGGACGCAAGCCAAGCGCGCGGCCTGAGCCCGGATGATTTAGTCCGTTTTTCCTCCGCCAACCAGCCGGTCCGAGCCGCGGATGCGGTCGGCGCCGATCTTTACACGTACGAAGCGGAGGTGGCGCGGGTGGTCGATGGCGACACGCTCTGGGTCAAGGTCTGGTTGAAGCGACCGCTCTGGCTCAAAGAAAAACTGCGGTTGCGTGGCCTGGACGCGGCCGAAATCGACACGGAGGAAGGCCGGGTGGCCAAGGAGTTCGTGGAGGGCCAAATCAAGAAGACCACACGCGTTCTGGTCACGACCACCAAACCGGACAAATGGGATCGTTATCTTTCGGATGTGTTCCTTATGCTGCCTGGTGGCGAGGAGGTTTTCTTGAACAATCTATTGCTCGAAGAAGGGCACGCCCGCCGGCTGGACAAGGTCGCCCTCGGGGATTGGGAGGCGGTGTAACTTATCAAGAATCGCTGCGAAATCGAACAAATTCTTGCGGAGCGGCCTCGTTTTCGGCGGATTGCGATGGAAAGAATGTCAGGTCCAAGGTAAGAATGGTGCGGCAAGTGGACAGATTCTCGCTTATGAACTCAACACTCCATTACGCACGTCTCTCGAACCTCGTTCTGTGGTCCCTCCTCCTCTCGGCCTGTTGCGTTGTGAACGACGCCCGGGTGCTGGATAACTTCGATGACAGCAAGAAAACCGACTGGAAGGACTTCACGTTTCAGGCCGGCTTCGGGATTCCGTCCGAAACCGGCGGGCAATTCAAGTTCGTCCAACCGCCCGCCGGTCAGGCCATCTTTTCGGCCAGCACGAAAACGTCCGAGACGTACACGTTGCAAGACGGCCGGACGATTGAGTTCCGCGTCGATCTGGTGAAGGGGAATGGCAAGGACGCGTTCGCCGTGCTGGCCTTTATTCCCACGGTGTCCAACGTGAACACGCTGGCCGGTTACGGCTTCGCCAAATCCACGACCGACATTCTGATCACGAAGGGCATCGGAAAGTATTTCGTCAACGAGGACCCGGCCGAGCCGCTCAAGAATGAAAATGTCACGCTGATCCTTTCGCTCACGGGCAAAGGCACGAGCGTCATCATCAACGCACGGG
>JACPRI010000017.1 GCA_016190065.1 Verrucomicrobiota bacterium | reverse complement strand
CCGTTTCGGAGGGTCAGGCTTGGGCAAGAAGTATGAAACCAGAAAAGAGGCTAAACCTTGAAACGGCACTAACATGAACAGGAGGAATCGGACAAAACAGAGGGTGTGGCTTTATCTAAAAAACAGCTTTCGTGCGATCCTCACCCTTGGAGTGTCTCGGATGGCGGTTTCATTCAAACAGATTCCTGACTCTCTGTTTCCTCTGTTATCTCTTGTTAAATTTTAGACCGGTTGCGACTCCAGAGTTGTCCGCACCGTGTTGAGCAGCCGTTTCGGAGGGTAAGGCTTCGGCAAGAAATTTCGCCCTTCGTGCAATTCGACGCCGCTGTTGAAACCTTCGACGTAACCGCTTGTATAAATGACCCGCATCGCCGGATAACGAGTGGCCAGGCTTTCGGCCAACTTAAAGCCGTTCATCGAACCCGGCATGATGAGGTCCGTCAGCAAGAGATCGGGAGTAAGACTGGATTTCTCCAGCGTGGCCGTTGCTTCGTCGGCGGTGCCTGCGAGCAGGACGCGGTAGCCCGCAGTTTCGAGCACGGCCTGAACCACCTCCCGCAGTTCGGCTTCATCTTCCACGACCAGGATCGTGCCCGCGCTGGGCCCGGTCACGGCACTGAGTTGCTCGTGGACTGGCTCCAGAGGCTTCGAGGTCAGCGGAAGCACGATTTCAAACGTGGTGCCTTCACCCAGGCGGCTGTCCACTTTGATGCGGCCGTGGTGCTGATTCACAATTCCGTAAACGATGGCTAATCCGAGGCCGTTTCCTTTGCCCACTTCTTTGGTCGTGAAGAACGGCTCGAAAATCTTCTGCAAGTGAGCCGGCTCAATCCCGCAGCCGTTATCCTGCACGACGAGCCGGGCGTGGGAATTGGCTGCCTCCTGGGAAGTCCCCCCCGCTTCCAAGCCGTGCGCACGAGCCCTGGAACGGTAAGGACGCGTGCCACTGCGTCCTTGAGATTGGTCTTTCGATTGCTGAGTAAAGCCAGGCACGAAGTGGAATCCGTCCCTGCCAGGTTCATGGAAGGTGGATGAACCGGTGCTTTTGTCCATCGGCGCTTGTTCGGTCTGGATGCGAAGGACTCCGCCGTCGGGCATGGCGTCCCGGGCATTGAGGGTGAGATTCAGCAACACTTGCTCGATCATGCTTTCATCGGCATAAATCGGCAGCGGAACAGGTCCCAGATCAACCTGGAGCCGGATGTTTTCCCGCACCACCGGACGCAGCATTTGCAGCATATTCTGAATCGTGGTCCGCAGATCCAGGACTCGAGGCTGCATGGCTTGCCGGCGGCTAAAAAGCAGGAGCTGTTTGGTCAAGTTCGCGGCACGATCAACGCTGCGGGAAATCGCATGGAGCGGCCGGAAGAAGCGCGGCGGCACATCGTTCGCTTCCAGAAGTTGACACGCGTGGGCTTTTACGACGGTCAAAATATTGTTGAAATCGTGCGCGATGCCTCCGCCCAGACGGCCGATCGCTTCCATTTTCTGAGCCTGCCGAAGCTCTTGCTCGGATTTCCGAAGTTGCGAGGAGAGCGCATCGACTTCATGGGCATGACGCTCGGCCTCGCGGCTTCGCGTCCAAAAATAAGCAATGCCGCCCACCAGAATCGCAATCGCCAGCGAGTAACCAATCGCTTTGTACGGGGGCCCGGGGAGAAAACCAAAGTCGCCGGTGTTTCTGGGAAAGAGGCAATAACCGGCATCGAAGGGAGGCTCGTCTTTCAATTGGCCGGCAATTCCCACGACCTCAACCGAACCGCCATTGACCAGCCGCTTCAAGAAGGTGGTGTTTCCAAACGACTTCTCGGCCAGAACCACGGGGATTTCTCCGGATCGGTCTCGCAGGACCAGGCCGGGCGCGCCGGGCGCGAGGTTGGACGGCACACGCAGGGTTCCGGAAAGCCGGACGAGGCGGCAGGAGTAGCGTTCTCCCCAAAGGTCCCGCGCCCGAACATCGATCGGCTCCGGGGCCGGGCCTTTCCCGGTTTTCTTGATTTGCGATATTCGCACGATCTCCAGGCCCTTGTATTGCGTGACAACTCCATCCACTTCCACGAGATCCCCAACCGTGTAGCGGCCTTCTAGAATCTGCGGATCGGATGTGAAAAGGCCTATTCCACCGGTGTCGTCGTGCAGGGCGGAAAAGCAAGATCGTCGCGAGAGCGTGTTGGGCCAGGAACTAATGACTCCCTTGATCTTTACCGGCTGGTTGAAGCGGTCCGGAACTCGATCTCCATTCGTGTCTTCAAGGATGTCCTGAATTCGGGTAAAGGCGACGGGGCTCTCTTCCTGGCCCAGGGTGAAATCGAGCCCGGAAAGGATGGCGCAAAGCAGCAACGGTGCGAACCGAATGATCGTCAAGGTGACCCGGAATTATCAGGATTCCGGGTGGGGGTCAAAGCAAATGGAGACGGGCTACGCGAGCTTCCACGGATCGCGGTACGGCACGTCGAGCCATTTCTTGTCGCCCGCGCCGCTCACAAATTTCTCCTTGGCCGGATCCCATTTCATCGGCTGGCGATTGAAGTAAGCCAGATTGACCAGATGGCAGACCGTGACCGTTCGAGCGCCGACTTCGACGTCGCAAATTGGCGGTTTGCGGCTCCGAATGGCGGCCAGGAAATCGCCTTTGTGATCGTCGCTTTTGTAAAGGCGAACCTTGGCGTCCGTCAGATATTCCTTGATCACTTCGTCCAGTTGTTTGGTGGAATCCGCCTTTTTGGTTTCGCCGAGGGTCAGTTCGAACTTGCCGCGATTCACGAGAATCTTGCCTTCGGTCCCGATGAACCTGACGCCATTGCCCATGTCGTGCAGGACTTCGATGCCATTGGCATACTTCAGACGCACGCCATGGTTGGCTTTCGGATCGTCGGCCGGAATGATTTCCACCGGGCCGCTTTCGTCCATGCCCAGGCCCCATTGCGCGATGTCGAAGTGGTGCGCGCCCCAGTCCGTCACGCCGCCCCCGCCGTATTCGCGGTAATTTCGCCACGCCGGGAAATGGTCGTGGACTCCGCGCGGGCTGAGCACTGAATTGTAGGGCCGCAAGAGCGCAGGCCCGAGCCAGAGGTTCCAGTCCAAACCCGGCTCCTCGGTTTCACCGGGCAAGTCGCACCACTTGGGCGGCCCGCCGACACCGACCTGGACCGCGGTGATCTTCCCAATCCGGCCATTCCGCACGAGCTCGCAAGCGGTCCGGAATTCTTTCGACGACCGCTGCATGCTGCCGGTTTGGAAAATTCGCTTGTTTTTTCGGACGGCTTTGACCATGGCCCGTGCCTCGTGGATCGATTGGCAGAGCGGCTTCTCGCAATAGATATCTTTGCCCGCTTTGGCGGCCGCGATCGTGATAAGGGCGTGCCAATGATCCGGCGTGGCGATGACCACGGCGTCAATGTCCCGGCGATTCAGCAGCTCGCGGAAATCGACATAGCCGGCGCAACCCTTGTAAGCGCCCTGGTTTCCCTGCTTGGAGTAGAATTCCTCGACGGTCTTTTTGGCCTGCTCGCGCCGCGTGGTATCGACCTCGCAGACGGCCACCACCTGGGTTTCCTTGCGCCGGAGGAAGTCGCTCATGAGGCCGCGGTTTTGTTTCCCCAGCCCGATGAACCCCATCGTGATACGGTCGTTGGGGCTTTTCTCGGCTGACCAGACTCGCGTCGGAAGGATCAACGGCGCGGCCAAAGTGAACGCGGTGGTGCTTCGCAGGAACTGGCGGCGAGTCAGATTGGGGTTGGACATAGGGCTTTTCGAGTTCTGTTCAGTAGTCTGTGAGCGAGGGACCAGGCACTCGCCTGATCCTCCATGTTGCTTCAGGGCATTGGACGGTTCAGGTGCGGGCAACCTTCACTTTGTTTCAGGGACGCGGTGGAACGCGTCCTTACCGACTACACCGCTTCTTGTCCGTCGTTTTCTCGCCGAGCTGGGCCGCGGCCGCTTCATCCAAGAAGACCGCGACGTTCGGCTGAGCCTGCAGCCATGATGCGGGGCAAGACGCGCATTTCGGCCCCTCGATCATGTTCGCCACCGCACTGGCTTTGTTCTGGCCGTAAGCCAGGAGGAACACATTCTTTGCTGACAGAATCGTCTTCAAGCCGATCGTGACGCCGCGCGCAGGCGAATACTCACCATTAAACCAGGCGCGATTGGCCGCGATGGAAGCGGGTTCCAATTCAACGATCCTCCCCACGGAATCAGGCGCACTTCCGGGTTCGTTAAACCCAAGGTGGCCGTTCTGCCCCAAACCCAGCACGACCACATCGATGCCTCCGAGCGCGGCGATCCGGCGTTCGTGCGCCTCAATGCTTGCCCGCGCTTCTATCTCGCGCGAACTCACGGCGTGGAACTGGGCCGAAGGAATCCGCCAGGGTTCTGCGATGGTCCGGCGCAACAGATTCGCGCACGTCCGCGGGTCCTCCGGCGGCACGCCGACGTATTCATCCAGAGCAAAGACGCCGAGGTGGCTGAGCGGCAATGACCGCTGAGCGATCAGTTCATAAAGCGTCAGCGGGGTGTTGCCGCCGGCCGCTACAAGGTTCTGTGTTCCCCATTCGGACAAAGTCCGCGCCAGAGCGTCCGCCGCCGTGCGGTTCGCCGAGTTCGGATCAGGATGAATCTTGATTCTCATCACGCTTGGAATTCTCCCTCTCTTCCCTACGAAGGGAGGAGAATGCTGGGCAGAGGAAGAAGAGCCGGGGTCGCTGCATTGCTTAATTCAACAGCAGCTCGATTCTTCGGCGTGAGCTGAGCTGGGAACGCCCCACGCGCGCCCTTATTTCATGAGGAGCATCTGGCGGGCTCGCTTCACGGAGCGAGTGAGCCGGCGCTGATAATGCGCGGGCAAGCCCGTGTACTTGCGCGGCAGAATCCGCCCGGCGTCCGTGACGAATTGCCGCAGGAGCGTGACGTTCTTGAAATCGAGCGCATCGACGGTGAAATCGATCTTCGGCTTTGGCCGTGGCGTGCGGACTTCGCCCGTGGCGCTTCGGCCGCGGCTGGTGCGGTCCCGGCCGGAACGTTCGGTGTGGGTTTTGCGTGGCATACGGAGGAGTTACTTGATTTCGCGGTGGAGCGTGTGACGCCGGAGAAAGCGGTTGTATTTCATGAGCTCGACTTTTTCGGTCTGGAGCTTCTTGTTTCGCGTGGTGAGATAGCGGGACGGGGGTTTCCCCTCTTTGCGCGCTTCGGTGCACTCCAAGGTGACAATCTCTCTCGGCATAGCTTACTCCTTTTCTTTGGTCGTCCGTTCTTCAGTTTCCTCGTCCTCTTCCGCGTCTGCCGCTCCCGCGTTATCGACGCTTCCCAGACTGCCCAGGCGCTTCTGCCTCAGGGCGCCTTCGCGCTCCAACTGCGCCTGAGCCTCGACGGTGAACCGGGTCCAGGGGATGGCTTCCAGCCGGGCCTTGGGGATCGGTTTGCCAGTCAATTCGCAAATGCCGTAGGTGTTTTTCTCGATTCGCCGGAGAGCTTCCTCAATTTCATAGATGGCATCCTGGTCCGAGGAGAGGAGGCTCAAGGCGAAGTCCCGGTCGAAATTGTCGGTCCCGGAATCGGCCATGTGCAGGCTGTAACCCGGGATTTCCTCCGCTGATTCTTTGGCGAGACCGGTCATCTGGTCCAGGAGCCGTTCCCGGAGATCCAGGAGGTTTTTGTAGAATTTCGCCCATTCCGGTTTGATCCGGACCTGGCCATTCGGGGCGTACGTGCTGGTGGGTTTGCGGACACCCAAAATCGAAGCCGCCGTGGCGGCGCCAACCGATTTGGATCGAGCTGGCGGAGCCGCGCTCGGCTTTCTGGCGGTGTTTTTTTTCTTGTTCACTGTGCGATCAATTCATTTCTCTCTTCGGGCGTTAATTCCTCACGCAAAGGAGTTCAACGCCCATTTGAGAGCGGGTGAATCTAACAAAGGGAACCAAAAGCGCCACTAAAAAATTCAAAATTTTTTTCCTCAGGCCCATCATGTATTCTTTGAGCATGATTTCATCCAGACGCGCCCATTCGAGGGTTGCTTGGGCCGTGCTGCTCGCCTCCGCGGCGCTCCTGCGCGGCGCCGAAATCTTCCACGTCGCGACGTACAACGTGGAGAATTACGTGGACGCCGCCGGCTCGCGACCCCCAAAGCCCGCGGCTGCCAAGGCTGCGATCCGGGAAAGCATTCGGGCCCTTCGGCCCGATGTGCTGGCTTTGCAGGAAATCGGGTCCACCAATGCACTGCTCGAGCTGCGCGCCGCTCTGAAGGCGGAAGGACTCGATTTCCCCCACTGGGAACACGTCGCCGGCTTTGACACCAATATTTACGTCGCGGTCCTGAGCCGGTTTCCCATCGTTGCCCGCCGGCCGCACAGCCGAGAGAGTTTCCTTCTCCATGGACGGCGCTTCCGTGTGTCGCGCGGCTTTGCGGAAGTGGACATTCAAGCCGCGCCGAAATACTCCTTCACCCTGATTGCCGCGCACCTCAAATCCAGACGCCCGATTGCGGAAGCGGATGAAGCGGAGATGCGCGAACAAGAAGCGCTGATCTTGCGGGGGATTATCGACGCGCGGCTCCGGGTGAATCCGGACGCGAATCTGGTCGTCCTCGGCGATCTCAATGACGTGAAAGACTCGCGGTCCACGCGCATAATCATTGGCCGGGGCCGCGGCGCGTTGACCGATACGCGTCCCGCCGAACGCAACGGGGACAACCAACCCAGCGCCGTCCCCGGATATGGGCCGCGAAACATCACCTGGACGCATTTCTACGGCAAGGAAGACACGTACAGCCGCATCGACTACATCCTGCTCAGCCGAGGCATGGCCCGCGAGTGGAACACGAATGGAACCTTCGTTCTGATGTTGCCGAATTGGGGCGTCGCCTCGGACCATCGTCCCATCGTCGCGAGCTTTTTTGCGGAGGAACGCTGACAATCGAAGGCGTTAAAACGTTACAAGGTTAAATCGTTAAATCGGTGAAACGGGTAAGGACGCAGCCTTTACAGAAGGAAACAAAGAGAACAAAGGCTTTGTTGGCTTCGTTGCCTTCTGTAGAGAATCTGTCCGGCTCGCGACAAAGAGGTTGGTCTTGATCACTTGTTCGATTTCAGCACAGCCATTCGATTTGTGAGAATTCGTGTAATCCGTGTCTCCCCTGGCGTGGCCGGATCACTGCCTCCGCTCAATCACTGGTGGCACCGTGGCCAGTGGCGGCGTTGGCCGGATGCGGCGTTGCTCCTCAGGTTGTGCCTCAGGAGCGGCCCGCTCCGACGCCAGCCTTCGCAAATCGCGCCGGAGCCGGGGCCGCGCAATCTGGATGATCACCAGATCGATCAGCACATTCGGAATGCAAAACAACAGGAACGGGATCAGCACGCCGAAGAAAAGTGTCCGGGTGAGGGCGTGAAACGGACTCTTCTGCGTCATCCCCATCAGCATCCCCAGCCACGCCACGGCGATCAAATCGAGCGCGACCTTGACGGCTTCATAGGTCGCGCCTCCAGCCGACGGCAGCCAAAGCAGCCATCCGCCTTGAGCGGGATTGCCGAAGAACAACTGCACTGCGACGGCCGCCAGCTTCACAAAGATCACGACGAGGGCAGGCCACAGGAAGAACCGCTCCAGGGCGCGCCAATGGCCGTGCAGGAATTCCTCCGTCGTCAACGGCGTCGCCAAAATGATTTCCATCGTGCCGTTTCGACGAGCCTCCGCGAAAGGGTAGGAAGCCAGCGAAGCTACCCAGACCTTCAGCACCAACGTCACCAGCATCATCGTGACGGACACGACCGCCATCGCCGCCTGGAGGTTCGTGCTCAGAAACGTCAGAAACACGACGACCAGGATCGCTCCGATAGCCGTCAGAAGCGCCCAAATCATCCAGCGCTCGCGGTCGTCGCGCGCGGCCAGCCAAAACAGCGGATTGATTCCCAGCAATCTTTGGCGCAATTGGGTGCGGCGCGCGGCGTCGCCGAAGCGCCACCGGTATCGGCGCTCGCCTTTGGCCGTGTCCGATCCAAGCGCGGGCTGATCTTGCCACGAGCGAGGCGTGATCAGGCTGGCCAGAATTAACGCGCCCCAACTCAGCGCGTGCGTGACGGCGAGCGAAAGCCAGAATCCACCGGCGTTTGAAGCGTAGCTTCCGCTGGGAATCAGAGTCGCGCTGAATCCCGGGCTGAAGCACGCGACGATGTTCGAAAAAGATGGCGCCCACGGTCGCGTCCAAACGTGGATCAGCATCGGCAGTCCGGTAATCAAGGCCACGCCGCCCAGCGTTGCGCTCAGCGCCCGGTGGGATTCACGGCTCATGGACGAAACCCACATTCCGAGACTGGACGACCAGAAGAGGGTGTTGGCGAGCACGAGGGCGGTTCTCCAGAATTCCCCGCCGGTCACGCCGCCCAGAACCAGCGCGATGGACAGAATCGGCAGAAACGCGAACAAGCCTTGGAACGACTTCACCGACGTCGCGACCATCTTGCCCAGCACCACGTCGTATCCGCGCAGATCAGTCAGGAACAGCAAGCCGAGCGTGCCTTCGCGCTTTTCTTCGCTGACGGAATCCGCCGCGTGCCGCGCTCCGTCGAGCAGACAGAACAAAAATGCCAGGAACCCCAGGCTCGAAAATACCCCCTTCCCGCTCCGCGCCGCGGCGCCGGCGTCACCCATCAAAAGCATGCCCGCTCCGATCAAGCCGGTGAGAACGGCGACGAAGATGCGCAGACGAAACGTGGCCGGGCGGCGCGAGGCCACGCGCAACTCGCGCGCGACGATGGGCAAAAAGGTCACGGCAATGGTTCAACTCAACCGCGAATGGACGCCAATGCACGCGAAAAGACGCACGAAATTCTCCTGCAACCGCCGAGGTTCCTGATCCATGCTGTTGAATTGCACGCGACGCTAGGCCTTGACCGGCTCCGTCGCCGGCTCGGGCCTCACCTGGGGAACCACTTTGACTCGCGCGCGGACCTGGGCGTCGAACCGTTGAGTCGCCACCGTGCGGAATTCGCGGCGCAGATTGGTTCTCGCCCACAGAAAGAAATACAGGTCGCTGGCCATGCAAATGACAAACCACACCGCCAGCAGGAAGTTTTCCGAATCGAATTGCCGTTCGAAGTTGAGCAAGAGGCTGGTGGTCATCAGACCCAGAAACACCAGCGACGGCACCACCAGAACGCGCATCAGGGCGCCGCTGGAGGCCCAATTCGCTTTCCGGGATTTCAGCCCAAGCCACATCCCGAGCCACGCCAGCGTGTAAAGATCGGCGAAGAACATCAGCATGTAGGCCAGGCACAGCAACGTCCAGAAATTCGACGAGTCGAGAGCGCGGTCATTCAAGCCACCCCAAAACATCGCCAAGTCCGCCATGAAAATCACGGCGACGGCCCAGCCGAATTGTCGTTTGAGCGCGAGGAATTGGCCGCGCAGAATCTCATCGACCGACAGCGGCGCGGACAAGAGCAATTCGAGAGCGCCGCTCCGCCGGTCCTCGTTCAGTGGACGCGAGGCTTCCGAAGCCACCCAGAATTTGAGGGCCAGACTCAGCAGGATCGCCGTGGGAATATACGCCGTGGGATCGAGCATATCACTGCGGTACTTGAAGAAGAGCCAGAGCCAGAGACAGCCGCTCAACGCCAGGGCTCCGAGCACGTAGGCCGGTTTCAACCGGTTCCTTCCCGCCAGCCAACTGATTGGATTAATGTCGAGCAGCCGCGTGCGGAACGCGCGGCGGACTTCCGCCGAGCCAAATCTCCATCGTTGCCAACGCTCGCGCCGCCGCGCCTGCTTCTCACCGATCGCTTTGTCTTGCCACGAATACGGCGCGAGGGCGCTCGCCAGCACGAGAAAGGCCCAGCCGAAAGCATGCGTGGTGATGACCGACGTCCAGAAGTGTTGCGGATTCACTTTGAAACTGGCGTCTGAGGTCAGCGCGAAGGAATAGCCCGAACTCAACAGCAGGAAAGAAGGGTCGTAGTGAAATCCTCCTTTCCGAAAGGCAGCGATGTAGCCGAGCAGCGGCAGCCCGCCGGTGATGATGAGGATCACGAGCAAAGTTCCGGCCATGCTCCGGCGATCGTGCCGGCTCAACGCCGACACAAAACAACCCGCGCACAGGGAAAAGAACAACGTGTTGGTCAGAACCAACACCCTGCGCCAGAACTCTGCGTAGGTCAGCCCGCCGAGCAAAAGCGGGATGGCCAGGACCGGAAAGATCGCGAGCAGCCGATAAAACGAATGGACCGACGTGGCGGCCAGCTTGCCAAGGACCACGTCATAACCTTTGAGATCGGTCAGGAAAAGAAGGCCGAGCGTGCCTTCCCGTTTTTCTTCGCTCAAACAATCGGAGGTCAAAGTGACACCGGCGAGCAAGGTGTAACCAAAGGCGAGCACGGAGAGCGAACCGAACAGATTTGAAGCCAGCGTCGCGCCGTAATTCCGCTCGCCCACCACTATCCAGATCCAGACGTAAAGTCCGATGGCGAGCAAGGCCGCGGCGAACCGCGTCCAATACGTGCCCCGCCGCCGCGAGGCGACGCGCAATTCACGTCCGACAACAGGCAAGAAAGTCATACGCGGCTCGGCATCGCGGCGCCGCGCTTGATCAGCGGCAGCAACAAGGGGGACAGCAAAGCCACCGTGGCGGCCTGGTAAATCATGGCCAAAACACAGGCGTCTTCAAAGCCCGCGCGCGGCGAGATGAGAACGGCCCCGACCTGCGTCAACGCGAATGGGACGATTAAACCGAAGAAGAATGTGCTCAGAAGCGCCCGGAAAAAGCTCCGGCTTCCCAGAGCGAAGTACAGCCCCACGACTGGCAAACTCCAATAAGTCGCCACGATGAAGCCGCATTGAAGAATGGCGCTCTGTTCGAATTGAGGGCTACCAAACATCGTCGCCAGCAAAGGCCAGGGAATGAGCAAGGCCACGGCCGCGGGAAGAAACTGCGCTCGCACCGCCCGCAACCGTCCGACAATGATTTCTTCCCGGGCGATCGGGCTGACCAGGATCAGTTCGAAGGCGCCATTTTGCCGCTCCCTCCGGAAGCTCGAAGCCGCAGTGTACGCCAGCGCGACGGCGAAGAGGGCTTCCAGTCCCAGCACTTCGCGGGGAATTCGATGAAGCGTCGTAATCAGATGCGTGTCGATCATCAATGCGAGTCCGCACCAGACCAGCTTCGCGACTCGGTCCCAGGTTGAGTAATACTGCAGCCAGGTGATCGGATTCCGATTCAGCTCCCGGCGCATAGCAGACTTGAACAGCGAGCGCCAAAACACCGGCGAACAAAAGGTGTGAAGCCACCAGATTTGTCGCTTCGACAGCGGCTTGTCCTGCCACTCCGATCGGACTCGGCCAGCCGCGGCCACCACGATCAAGATCAGCACCAGTGCGGATGCCGACATCACGGTGACCATCCGCAAGGGCGATGCCGCGAGACCGACTGGAACTCCAGTGACAGGCGCAGGGAGCAAATTCGCACCGAAAGTTGTGCCCGGTGGAAGCCGGGCTCCCGAAGGGCTGAAAAACACCCTACCGGGAGGTGCGGCCGGCGGAGCCGTCACCAGCGCCAGGGCTGGTCGAGCCAGGTGAGCATGCATTGATCCAAGCAAGACTGTCCAGACTGCCGTCTGGACGAACACCCAACGCTTTTGGCGTGTGCTGGCTGAAGCTAGAAGTCCGGCCCCCAGAGCAAGCGCGAGAGCGCTTAAATGGCTCGCCAGCACCGAGAGAATCGAATTCATCGACACGCCACCCATCAAGTAGGGCACGGCGATGATCGGCGCCGCCGCAAACAGGAAACTCAAGGCCCGCAGCCCGTGAACCAAACTTTTGCCAACCACGATTTCCAGTGCCGTCAGCGGAGTCATGAACAGCAGACCGAGAGTTCCTTCCCGTTTTTCCCGGCTCAGACAGTCCGCCGTCAAAAAGGGCGCGCCCAGCCAGATGGCGATGTAGATGGCGTCGCTCAACTCCTGGAAAACAACGGTGCCGACGGCCGTCGCTCTTCCGGACGCGACGAGCCAATTCATCGCGAGCCACGCCGTCAGAGCCGATCCCGCCATGAGCCGCAGCATGTAGAGGGAAACACGCCGCGACTCGGTCAACAATTCGCGATGGATGATCGGCCACACTTTTCGGCGGAGTAAGCCACGAATTGGACTCCTTTGGAAGCCACATTGCTCAAGCGAATTCTGAATCCCCGATCTCGCCCCGATCAGCGGCTTTCATGCAACGCAAAAGTCCGGCGGGTCAGATTCCTGTAAAGCAGAAAGAGCGCGCAGCCGGCCCAGGCAATTTCCACGGCCGTGATTACCCCAAAAAACAAGAGATCGAAATTGGGCATCGTCCCGGGCGGGAAATGCGACCGAACGAAAAGCCAGAAGGGACGGCGCAGATTATTGGCCACCGCAAACGGCAGCACGACGCCCAGCGCGCAAGTCAACAGCCAGGACACGAAAAAGTTCAGCTTCAGCAACGAGAAAAAAATCCCGATCACGGGAACGGTCAGATAAACAGTCAAAGCGAGCGTGCCGAAATGCCTTTGCCGCGGCAGGGATTCGAACGGCGCGAAAAACCAGCAGAGCAGCACAATGGCAAACGCCGGGAAAAAATGGCCGAGCAATCCCCAAAGCCGACCGCGAATCAGGTCCGCGGGCCTGAGCGGGGCGACCAACATCAATTCCAGCGTTCCCGCCTGGCGTTCGCGGTGGAAACTGGCCACCGCGCTGAACGCCAGCCCGATGCCCAACAGCATGGTCAACCGCGACTGCCAGAGAAAAAACGACGACGTGCTGATGTCCAGGAGGACGACCGTTTCCAGTCCCAACACGACGAGGCACCAGCCCCATTTGGTCAGACGGGCCGTCCAGGAGTATTCCTGGAGCCAGGCAATCGGGTTCCGGTCGAGCGTCCGGCCTTTGTTCCAACGGAAGATGCGGTTCCAAAAATCCGATGCCGAAAACAGATTCACCCATCTGGGCTGGCCGAACGCCGTTGCGTCGGTCTGCCAGGCCGCTTCCAGGCGCCGCCCCGCCCGGCGCACCGCCCAGGCGAACACCAGCGCGGCGAACACGACGAGAATCAAGTCGGACGAATAGGGCACGAGTGACGCCAGCACGCGTCGCGAACTCGTCCATATCGGATTGGAGTCCGGCGCAGGAACGGGCGCTGGACCCGATGCGGCGCCCAAAGCCGCCTTCCAGGGGTTGGAGAAGGATACCGGCGAAGAGGTTTGGTTCGAGGCAGTCCAGGCTTGGCCCATAGCCGAGTAGGCTTTGGGCAGTTGAATCAGCGCCCCGGCGAAAAACGCGCTCAAGATTTCAGCCACGACGACTGCCCGGATCCATTCGACATTGCGCGCGGTCGCCAGCAGGCCAGCCGCCAGCGCCGCGAGCAGGCCGCTGAGGTTGAGCGCGACAGCATGAAGCACCGCCCTTCCCGTCACGCCGCCCAGCACGAACGGCAGAGCCAAAATCGGTAACGCCGCGACCAGCAACGTGAACGCCCGCACCGTATGAATGAGAGATTTTCCGACGACGATATCGCGCGCCGTGAGCGGCGTCAGGAAAAGCAAGCCGAGTGTGCCTTCGCGCTGTTCGCGGCTGATGCAATCCGCGGTCAGGAGCGGCGCGAAAATCATCACGGCGAAAAAGAGCGTGTAATGGAGCTCGGCAAAGAGCCACGCTCCGGCCTGGGGCGTGAGGCGGCCCTGGCTCCAAATCAAAAACGCAAAGGCCGTGATCACAACTCCGGCCCCCACGATGCGCAGCCAATAGCTGATCGGATTGCGAGCCTCCGCCCGGAGCTCACGGAGCAGGACAGGCCGGGCGTTCATGTCTCGCAAGCGATGTTTCGCGATTTGGGATCCACGCGATGTTTGGGCGCAAGCATTGAACCAACTCCATGAGTGACTCGCAACCTTTTGCTTAAGGGCCGCTCCGTGGGAATCGGCGAAACGAGGAGGTTCAAACTAACTCGGCTTTTTCAACTGGCGCAGCCTGTGTGAGCGGCTAGATTTACAGCAATGAAAGTCGAGGAAGTCAAAAGTCTTGTCGAGAGCCAGCCGTTTCGGCCATTTGCGGTGCGCCTTAGCAATGGGGCACAATACATCTTCAGCGATCCGAGAAATATCGGAGCGCCGGAAGATTGCCGGATGATCTTTTTCTTCGGAAAGTCCGAGGCAGTGCGGATCGACACGGACAGCATCGTCGAAATCATTGAACGGCAGTAGCCAGAAGCGCCGTTGTGCGGGATTGAGACGGCAGCCGATGGCCAAGTCCCCGCCATTCTTAGTTTCTGTTGCGTCACGACCTCATGAAGGAGTACTCTCAAGCTGTCGTCCAACAGCAACCCAAACCCATCCTGACAATGAGAATCACAGGCATGCTTTTCGCAGGACTGGCCATCATAGCCCCGGGGCCAACCCCATGCGACGCTCCGGCTGAGAACCCCGTGGCCGTGAGCCCAGATCCGCTGAGTGCTGTCCTGGCGGAGGAACTCGAGCACTCGATGAAACATCTGGCCGCCGATGACGGACTCAAGCCCTATTATCTTTGCTACGCGGTTACCGATGTGGCCACGGTCACCGTGCGTGGCAGCCTCGGAGCTCTGCGCCGGGACGACGCCGGCCGCGCGCGCGTGCTGGATGTGGATTTGCGCGTCGGAGATTATGCGCTCGACAATACCCACCAGATTCGCGGCGGGACGGACGCCGGACGCTTCGGGCGATTTCTCGGCGGCTCGGCTTCGCTTCCGATTGAGAACAATCCCACTGCGGTCAAGCACGCCCTTTGGCAATCGACGGACCGCGCTTTCAAGGCCGCCGTGGAGCGTTTTCAGCGCGTGAAGACCGATCTCAAAACGACGGTCGCGGAGGAGAGCAAAGCGCACGATTTCTCTCGCGAGACGCCGAGCGTTTACTCCGAACTGGATGCCGAACTCAGTCTCGATCGCAAAGCCTGGGCCGAGCGCGTTCGCAGAGTCTCGCGGCTCGCGCTGGCTCATCCCTTGATTTACGATTCGCTGGTCGCGGTGGTGGGCGCCGCCGAAAACCGTTGCCTGGTCACGAGCGAAGGCACGCGCCTGAAAACCGCCACCGAACGTTTTCGCGTCGTGCTGTCGGCCAACACCAAGGCGGAGGATGGGATGGATTTGAACCAGAGTTACATCTTCAATTGCGCCAGCGAAGCCGGGCTGCCGTCGGAGGAGAAAATCCGCGAAGCTTTTCAAAAGGTGATCGAGATGGTGCTGGCGCTTCGGGCCGCTCCGCTGGTCGAGCCTTACACGGGTCCCGCGATCCTCTTGAATCGCGCCAGCGGCGTGTTCTTCCACGAGATTTTTGGCCATCGCATCGAGGGGCATCGCCAGAAAGACATCGAGGAAGGCCAAACGTTCACCAAGATGGTGGGGAAGCCAATTCTGCCGGAGTTCCTGAGCGTCACGGATGATCCGACCCAGGCCCGCTTTGGCGCCGAAGACTTGCGCGGCTTCTACCGCTTCGATGACGAAGGCGTGCCTGCCTCGCGAGTGGACCTGGTCCAGAGCGGAGTTTTGAAAACCTTCCTTTTGTCCCGGTCGCCGGTGCTGGAGTTCACGAAATCCAATGGACACGGCCGGCGCGAGCCCGGACGCCAGGCGGTATCCCGCCAGGGGAATCTCATGGTCCACTCGGCCAAATCCGTCCCCTTCGAGAAGCTCCACGAAATGCTCGTGGAGGAGTGCAAGAAACAGAACAAACCTTACGGCTACCTCTTCGAGGACATCACGGGCGGATTCACGATGACGTCGCGAGGCGGACCGCAGGCGTTCAAAGTGCTGCCCGTGATCGTGTATCGCATTTATGCGGATGGCCGGCCCAAAGAACTCGTGCGCGGCGTCGATATCGTTGGCACGCCGCTCTCCTGTTTCTCGAAGATTATCGCGACGGGCGATGATCCCGCCGTGTTCAACGGAACGTGCGGCGCCGAATCGGGCTGGGTGCCGGTCTCGGCGGTGTCGCCCAGCATCCTGGTCGAACAGATTGAAATCGAGAAGCGGGAGCGTTCGCAGGAACGCCTGCCCATCCTGCCGCCGCCCGATTTGGAAAAGGAGAAAGCGCTATGAAGCTGACCAAAGCATTCTGCAATTTCCTCGCCCACTCGAACGCCAAACTGGCCTTGCTAGTCGGCCTGTTGTCGCCGGCCTTTGCGGAGGAAGTTCCTGAGAACGACGTCGTTTTCAGAGCCCTCGGCGATGAATTGAAGCGGGCGATGTCGCTGCACCTCGCGGATCTGGATAAGCCGTACTTTGTCCAGTATTCCGTCGATGACACGGTCACGTATCGGACCACGGCCACGTATGGCGCCGTGGTGAATTCGGATCAAAATCGCTCCCGCGTTTTTCAGAGCCAGGTTCGGGTGGGTTCCTACGACCTCGACAATTCAAACTTTGCCGGCCGCGGCGGCGTTGGCGGCCGGCGCGGTCTGAGCGGGAGCGCGGAGCTTCCGGTGGACGACGACTACGCGAGTTTGCGCCACGCCATCTGGCTCGCCACGGACACCCAATACAAGGACGCCGTGGAAACGCTGACGCAGAAGCGCGCCTACATGAAAGATCGCAACCTCCAGGAGCGCGCGGTTGATTTCGCCAAGGCCAAGTCCGTGAGCGCGATTCAGCCCCGGATCAACCTCACGTTCGATCGCAAGCCGTGGGAGGACTACGCGCGGCGCATTTCCGCGAGCTTCGAGAGCTATCGGCACATTCAAAACTCGGACTTGAGCCTCGCGGCGGGCGCGGAAAACCGCTACCTCGTGAATTCGGAGGATTCCCGGCTCCGCTACTCCGATACTGGCGCAATCCTGCGAATCACGGCCGGCGCGCAAACGCCGGACGGCCAGCGGATCTCGGATTCTTTGGTTTATTACGCCCCATCACTGGAAGGTCTTCCTGAATTGGAGCAAGTGCTGGCGGACGTCGGGAAGTTGGCAGACAGGTTTGCCGCCATGCTCAAAGCGCCCATTCTCGAGGATTACACCGGACCGGTGCTGTTCGACGGCGTCGCTTCCGCGCAGTTGTTCCGGCAACTCCTTGCCGCCGGCGTCACCGGCCAGCCGGATCCCGTGGGGTCACAAAGGCGAGCTTCTCAAGGCGGAGACGACCTTGAAACTCGATTGGGGAAGCGCATTCTGCCGACGACGTTTCACATCTACGATGATCCGCGCGACCGGCAATTCCAGGACACATTTCTCGCGGGCCACTATCTGTTCGACGATGAAGGCGTCCCGGCGGAACGGGTCGAAATCGTCGTCGATGGCAAACTCGACGGAATGGTCATGTCGCGAACTCCGACCAAGCAATTCGCGAAATCCAACGGCCATGGCCGGCGCGTCGGCGGTGAAGCGCCGCGTTCGGCGGTGGGATGCCTTTACATCGAAGCGGCCAAAGGCTTGAGTCCGGAAGAGCTCAAAAAAGAATTGATCGACGCCGCGGAAGCCGAAGGCCTCAAATTCGGGTTGAAGATCACCGGCCTCTCCGGCCGCGTCGGTGGCACGTCCGGTTTTGGAGGGCCGGGCGGGCGATTCGGACGCGGCGGCGGAGGACGGGGCGGCGCCGGACGATTGGTCGGCGACCCGATCTCCATTTACAGGGTTCATGTCGCCGATGGGCGGGAAGAGCCGGTGCGTGGCTGCGAGTTCAGCTCGCTCGACCTGCGGAGCTTGCGGAGGATCATCGCGGCGGGCAACGTGCAAACCGTGCACAACAGCGCGGGAGGCGGCGCGCCGGCGTCGTCCGTGATTGCCCCGGCGATTTTGTTTGAGGAACTGGAGCTGTCGCGCATCCGACAGGAAGCCGAGAAGAAGCCGATCCTCGAAGCGCCGCACGCGAGGCAAGTGCGGGAACGCGGACCATAAACCCGGCGCGACAAGTCGCTCCAGCGTTAAAACGTTACAACGTTAAATGAGTTAAATGGTGGAGAGGAACCCTTTTGGTCTGGCGGCCCGAATGGCTACTAACTTAACTTACGCATTACGTTTCACGCATCACGCCTACTGCGTCTCCCCCTTGGTCACACGCAGGAAAACTTCTTCGAGGCCTAGCTCGTCCTCCCATAATCCGGTCAGCCTCAGTCCGCCTTGCACCAGCGTTTCGGCGATGAAGCCCGGATCGGTGTCGTGATCTTTGAAGGTCACTTTCACCTGGCCATCGACCGGCACCGCTTCCGCCACTTCCGGCCGGACTTTGAGCAGTTCCAGGGCTTTGGCCGAATTCTCCCGCACGGTCACCCAGTAAATCTGGCCTGTGGCCATCTGGTCGCGCACGCCCTGGACTGGCCCGGTGTAGATCAGCTTCCCCTTTTCGATGATGGCGACGCGATTGCAGAGAGTTTGCAGCTCGCTCAAAATGTGTGAGGAGATGATGATCGTTTTGCCGAGGCGCTGAAGTTCCTGGAGAATCGCCATCACTTCGATGCGTGCCCGCGGGTCCAGGCCGCTGGCCGGTTCGTCCAGCAAAAGCAAACGCGGATCGTGGATGAGCACGCGCGCCAGCCCCAACCGCTGCTGCATGCCGCGGCTGAGCGCGCCGATCAGGGCGCCGCGCTTTTCGCTGAGCCCGACCAACTCCAGCACGTCGTTGACTGTTTTCTCGCGCTTGGAGGACGGGATCTTGTAGCACGCGCCGAAGAAATCGAGGTACTCCGTCACTTCCATGTCTTTATAGACGCCGAAAAAGTCGGGCATATACCCGATGACGTGGCGAACCGCGTCGGCGTCTTTCACCACGTCGTGTCCGAGCACTTCGGCGCGGCCCGCCGAGGGCGCCAGGAAAGTGGCGAGGATCCGGAGCGTGGTGGTTTTGCCCGCGCCGTTGGAGCCGATAAACCCGAAGAGATCGCCCTTATTGACAGTGAGGTCGATCGAGTTCAACGCAATCGTCGAGCCATAGACCCGGGTGAGTCCGTAAGTCTGCACGGCGAGCGTTCCGTTGGTCGTTTCGTTTGGCATAGCGAAATCAATCCGGCGTGATCGCCAGCCGCAACAGCGTATTGCGCTGGCTCCTCGGCGGTTTGAAGCCATTGATAGGATTTGTGAATGTGTGGTTGGGGTCAAAGGCCAGCAAGACCGCGTCGCCTCGCTGAACCAGCGGCGTCAAATCCAGCCCCGGTGGCGCCACGAAATTGCGCTGCTGCGGGTGGGGCTGAAGGTAGGAATAGAACGAGGCGACGGACGCGTGGAGGGCTGGATTCTCGAGCTGGCCGCGTTGATTGTCTCCAAACGAACTGCGCCGCGCGTTGATGGCGTCCTGGAACCGCAGGCCGTGTTGCTGGACGAAATTCTGGAGTGGAGTTCCTTTGGTCGTATCCAATTTGAATTCTTTCTTCTCGCCCGGAGGCAACGTACCCAGCTCAAAGACCAAGGCCCGCACCACGATTCGCGCTTCGGTCAGCGGATGATCCAGCATGTTTTGCACACTCACGTCCCAGGTCGCTCCTTCAGTCGAAACCGAGGCGATCATGGGAGGTGTGCCGGGCTGGAGCCAGTCGTTCACGTAGAGAAGACTGGTCCAGACCGGAACAAAGATCTCGGCACGGAAGCAGTTGCCATGCTGTTCGACGGTGGCGCGGCTGCTTTCGCGACCTCCACCGTAGAGGTCGAGCACCTCGCCGCGCAGAGTGGCGTGCGTCTGATCCGCCAGGTCCGGAGCTGTCGGCGTGAAGGCGACCGGATAGCGCGCGTTCGAGGAGGAATAAACGGAGGCGTAGGTGCGCCCGCGAAGATCGGCGCGGTTGGCGCCGCGTGGCAGAATGTCCACCAGGTGCAGTTCGTTCCACTCTGTTTCACCGGCCCGCAACTTGTAGCCAATGAAATAAATCAGAAGTGAGAAAAGGACAACGTAGGTCGGAAACGTGATCCAGGTGAGCATCTGGCGTCCGATCTTTTTCAGCCAGTACTGATCGAACGGACCGATGACGATGAGATACACGACCAGCAAAAGCAGAAGCCATTGCACGGGCAGTTTGCGGACTTGCCGGCTGTCGATCAGCGCGCCAAAGACACCGTCTAAACTGAACCCGCCATAGGCTGAGATATCGGGCGCCGCGTACCAATCCGACGGCACGCCGATCAGCTTGGACCAGAACCAGGGCCGATTCTTCCACGACCGAAACGGCTCGCGTTCCGGACTGAACGTCAACACGGTGACCTGGCCCCGGCCGCGTTTGGCATCGATGATCAATGGCCGGCCTTGCGCTTCCAAGACCACGCGCCCGTCGCGAAGCGAACCCATCGCGACGGCAGTCTGGGCTTGAGCGAACGCGGGATCGGTCGCGAGGGTCGCATACGAGTTCTGCCCGCCAAAATTCCCCCGGCGTCTGGATGAAATCACGGAGGCGCGCAGGACCGTTTCTCCGCTGTCGCCTCTTTGCAGCCATTGCTGGAGAGCGTCGTCCACGGTGACGTTCACCATGTTGTTCAGTTCGCAGGGGAGAAGCTGTTGAAGCCAGGGCGTCGAATTCACGTCCGCCAACTGTTCGACTCCCACGATGAGATGTCCGCCGCCGCGAACCCACGAGAGCAGCGCCGCCACCTGATTCACCTTCATCTCCAGTGCTTTCTCCGAGTTCAAATAGAAAACGTCCAGCCCCTCCAGAGCGATCGGGCTGTCGGGAAACTGTTCGACCAGCAGCCGCGCCACTTGCGGCTTGAGTTCGGGCCGGTTTTGTCGCGACTCCGGAAGAGCGGGCATGCCGGCGAAGGATCGCGACAACGAACCCAGCAAGATGCCTTCCCACGCCAGAATTCTGGGCTGCAGGTTCTGCCGCTCGGCGTGAACTCGGCCCCGCTCGTCCACCAATCGCGCGTTCCATTGGAAAAAACGCCCGCCGGAAGCGAACATCGGAATGACGAAGCGTTTGCGCGTATTGGTCGGCAACTCCATCGGAATGCGACGCACCTGATCCGCGCGCAGGTTGGCGCTGAATAGCTCGAGATAGGCGTTGAAGGTGGGGCCGTCGTTGAAAACTTCGCACGCGATCGGGAACCAGCTTGCCTCGCGAACCACGCTGTCGTAGCCGACGAAGACGTCGAATTGCAACTCCGCGCGCAGGGGAGCCGCTAGCAAGTGGAGAAAAACGAACAGGCCCAGTGCGAACCGGACTGGCCGTCGCCCAATCTGAAGCAGAGCGCGTCCATTCATGAATTGCACCGTTGCCGACTTGTTTGGTCTCATGGTCTGCCTGCTCGGCTGATTAGTATGCCTGCCCTTCTGGAAATATCCAGCTTTCAGCTTTGCGTTCTGGGCTTTAGCGACTTGGACCTAGGACGCGGTTTTCGCGCTCAATCTTTGCCTCACCTACAGCAACTCTGTCTTAATTTCTCAATTGCGGCGACGGGTCGCGTAAACTATCAGGGGCTACCTGCTTTTCTTTCTGCGCGGGCTTGGCAACTCCTTAAGTCTGGTCACTTCTTGGTGTAAACGCAGCAGCAACTTTTCACGTTCCGCAGATTCGAGTTCCCGACTGTGCCGTTGGTCTTGCGCAAGCAGCTTGATGGCTTCCTCGATGTCGCGCACCCGTCTTTCCAATTGGCGAATCGTCTCGCGATGCTCCTGAAGCTCACGCGACATGTTGAACAATGCCAACAGCCAGTCGGAGAGCGTCTTCCACATGATTCATTTTCCGTAGAGAATTCCCTTCACTTCTTCGAGAAGGCGGGGCTGTGGCCGTGAACGCCGTGTCGCTGCGCGTTGACGTTCTGCAGCGAGCTGGCGGAGAATCTTCTGAGTCTCCGCGAGATAATATTCGGCCCGCGCCTTGTAGTGCGCCTCCTGATCGCTAAGTGTGGCAGTTCTGCTCATGGGTTCATTCTATGTCATCAGACTTCGTTTGCAATCGCGTTCACGCCATCGCTGTCGCCAGAGATCGTCTGCCAGCACTATGGATTAGCTCGGCAGCAGTTCAGCTTCGATCGCGGTCCAGGCTCTGCTCGGCTAATCAGACAACTTCACCCGCTTTGACTCACGCGCCGGATTCAAATGCCGCGTGCGTCCTTGCGCGCCGCCCTGAAAACTCATACAACCCTTCGCGTGTCAACCAATCCGCTGATCGACATCCGAAATACGCGCCAGCAAAAGGCCGCCTCGCTCCGTGCCTTGGGCCTGAATCCCTACGTCTCCCGCAGCCAACGCACTCATTATTCCAAGTCGATCCTCGACGGCTTCGACGCTTTGCAAGGCCAGGAAGTCACGGTGGCGGGCCGCTTGATGTCCTGGCGCAAGCAAGGCGCGCTCGCGTTCGGCCACGTCCAGGACCAGACCGGGCGGATTCAATTGTTCCTCCGGCGCCAAGTCGTGCAACCGACCGACCCAGCGGCGGGCCGCCTGGGTTACGCGGAGACGAATCTGCTGGACCTTGGCGACGTTGTCGAAGCCGCCGGCAAAGTCGTGAAAACGGAACGCGGGGAGATCTCCGTTTTGGTCGAGAGCTTGCGGTTGCTCACCAAAGCGATCCGACCCTTGCCGGATCAATGGTCCGGCTTGAAAGATCGCGAGCAGATCCTCCGAAAGCGCTACCTCGACACCCTCCTGGATCAGACGTCGTTCGATCGATTTTCCGCCACGAGCAAGATGGTGGCGGCGATCCGAGGTTTCTTGAACGAGCGCGGTTTTCTCGAATTTCAGACTCCAGCCATCCAGCCGCAATACGGCGGCGGCACCGCCAAGCCCTTCAAGACGCACGTCAATGCTTTGGGCTGCGAAATGTATCTGGCTATTTCCCACGAGCTGTATCTGAAGCGCCTGATCGTCGCGGGCTACGACAAGGTCTATACCATCGGGCGCTACTTCCGCAACGAAGGCATCGACCGCAGCCATCATCCGGAGTTCGCGATGGTCGAGACCATGACGGCGTACGAGAACTACGATTACAACATGAACCTGATCGAGGACATGTTCCGATACGTCGCGGTGAACGCCTTTGGCCGGACGACGTTCAATGTGCGCGGCCACGTCATCGATTTCAGCCAGCCCTGGCGGCGGGTGCGAATGTCGGACGCGGTGAAGGAAAAGACCGGGATTGATTTTTCCGCGTGTCACACCGCCGAAGAAGCCAACGCGCGGCTGGTTTCTCTCGGAATTACGGAAGCGCAACCGAACGCTGGCGAGGCGCTCGTGAAAGCATTCGAAGTGAAGGTCGAGCCGGAGCTGATTCAGCCCACGCTCGTTTTCGGCCATCCCGTTGAAATCTCGCCGCTGGCCAAACCGATGGCGTCCGATCCGCGTTTTGCCGAGCGCTTCGAGATTTTCATCGCCGGCATGGAATGCGGCGACAACTGGTCCGAGCAAAACGATCCGGTGCACCTGCTCGAGACCTGGCGGAAGGCATACCGCGCCGAGGAGCGCGACGCCGGCAAATTCCACACGCTGGATTTCGATTTTGTGGAGGCCCTGGAGTATGGCATGCCGCCCACCACCGGCATCGGCCCCGGCATCGAGCGGATGGCCATGATTTTCACCGAGCAGGAAAACATCGACGACGTGATTTTCTTTCCGATGATGAGGCCCGCGGTCTCACCGATCAACGCGACGATTTACGGGATTCATGAACCGACGCTCGCGCCGGTGGAGGACCTCGCGCTGTCCCTCGATGACTTTGAATCGCTTTGCGACGCGGGCGTCCTCAAGCCGCACGCGCAGAACCTAACGATCAAGCCGCACGTCCGTTTATGGAGCGCACCGTCCGCGAGCGGCCCGACGCGCGCCTCGGCGCACGTTGAGATTGAGGGTTTCCTGCCGCATAGCGTGCTTCGGCTGGCCGGCTTCAAAATCAGCCCTGAACAAACTCTCTCCAGCGAGGACGGGAAACGGAAAGTTGTGGAATCGCTCGAACTCACCCTGGCGCAACTTTTCCGAAAACGCTTCTCCAACTGCCACGTGACCGTTTCTCCGACGACGGTGCTGGGGCATGTTTGACCTGTTATTCTGCAATCGACTCGAATCACACCATCCGAATGCTCACGATGAGTCGGTGCTGTTCGACGATGGTCGCGCTCTGCGTTTTAGGGATCGATGCGCGCGCCCAGGGCCCGCTGCCTACGTGCCCTCCGGACTGGAAACTGGAGCTCGTCGCGGCGGCGCCGAAGATTCGCCATCCTTCCGTTGTGGCGTGCGCGCCGGATGGACGCATCTTCGTCGCGGAAGATCCCATGGACATCAGCGCACTGTCCGCCAACCTCGCGCTGGGCCGGATTGTTTGTCTGCATCCGGACGGGCGCACGACGCTGTTCGCCGAAAAACTCTACGCCGTGTTCGGCATGCAATATCTCGAAGGCAAGCTCTACGTCTTGCACAACCCCAAGTTCAGCGTCTTCACGGACGATAACGGCGTCGGCAAGGAACGCGTCGATCTGATCGAATCCACGAATCCAAATCCCTGGGCGTTGGATTGGAACGATCACGTGCCGGCGAATTTCCGGCTCGCGATGGACGGATATTTCTACGTCGCGGTCGGCGACAAAGGCGTTTACGGGGCCGTGGGAAAGGATGGCAAGCGGGTCGATCTTCACGGGGGCGGAATTCTTCGGCTTCGTCCGGACGCGACGGGACTCGAGGTGTACTCGACCGGCGTGCGGAACATCCTCGACGTGGCGCTCAACGCCGAGGACGAGATCTTCACCTACGACAACACGGACGAGCAACAATGGATGTCGCGCCTCACTCACATGGTCGATGGTGGATTTTACGGTTATCCCTACGACTTCATCCCGCAGCAGCCTTACACGCTCTGGATGATGGCGGACTATGGCGGTGGCGCGGCGACCGGCGCGTTCGCCTACAACGAAGACGCGCTTCCGCCAGAATACCACGGCAATCTTTTCCTGGCGGACTTCGGCAAGCGCCAGGTGCTCCGCGTGCAGATTGCTCGCGAAGGCGGCACTTTCAAGGCCGTATCGCGGCAAGATTTCTTCACCAATGTCCCGGAAGATTTCCGTCCCGTCGGAATCGCCCTCGCGGTGGACGGCTTGAGCCTCTACATCTGCGATTGGAATCATCGCGATACGAAAGCCAACGTGGAAGCCGGCCGGTTGTTCAGGCTGAGTTACACTGGCCGAAGCCACGCCGCTCCCCAACCCAATTGGTTTATTCCCGCAGCGATGGGCGAGAGCGACGCGGCGAGCCTGCGGGATTTGATCACCGCCCTGTCGCATCCAGCCCGAAGCGTTCGGCTCACCGCCCAGCGCCAAATCGCCAAAAACGTAGGACAGACTTCGAGCTTGTCCGAACGAAACGATGCCGTCCACCAACTCACGAGCCTATTGAAAGATGATAGCGCGCCGCGCCACGCTCGTTGGCACGCACTCTGGGCACTCGACGCGATCGATGGCGGCGTGGCTGCGCAGTCAGTTATCCTCACGACTGCCACCGACCGCGATCCAAGCGTGCGCCGGCAGGCCATCCGCCAAATCGGCACGCGCCGAGTGCGCGAAGCCACGGCGTTGCTGCCTGATCAGCTCATAGACGCCGACGCCTCGATTCGCTTCCAAGCCGCGACCGCACTGGGCCGGATTGGAAGTCCTTCGGCAGTGCCCGCATTGGTCGAAGCGCTTGACGAGGAAGACTTCTTCGCGCGTTACGCCGTCTTCACGGCGTTGAATCGAATTGGGCGCGCTCATCCCTTCGCCTGGGAAACTATCGCGGCGGGTTTGGAAAGCACGAAGCCAAGGGTTCGCGAAGGCACTGCGTTCGCTTTTCGCGACACCTACGACGAAACGTTGGCCGGCACGCTGGCGAAACTTGCGCGGGACGGAACCAAGCCGGCGTCGGCACGCGAGGCCGCGTTGAAAGTCCTTGCTGGTTTGCACCGCCAAAAGGCCCCGTGGAAAGGCGAATGGTGGGCTTACCATCCCGTGAATGCGCCGCCGCCGCAGAAGACGCACGAATGGGCCGGCACGCCGACGATCCTGGCGGCGTTGCGCGACGGACTGCAAGAGACCGATCGATCCCTGCGCCTGGCGAGTCTCCGCGGCATCGTAGAAACAAAAGATGCCGCCGCGGCGCCCCGCCTGCGAGCCTTGTTTGAGAAAGAGGCTGACGCTGAAATCAAACGGGAATTGCTGGCGGCGTTCGGCGCGCTGAAAGACAGCGCGGCGGCGGGACTGATTCGGGACGTCCTGGAAAAGAGTTCGCCCCCGGACGCTCTGTTGGCCGGCGCTATCGCAGCAGCCGAGCAAATTGGCGGCGATGAAGTGGCGGGCGCATTGCTGAAGTTTCTTCAAACGAATCCGTCCGATCGCAGCCTTGTCCTCAAGACCATCCAGGCGCTTGGCCATTTGAAGGCTTCCCTGGCGGGCGACAAGATCGCGGCGCACGCGGCTGGCGGCGATTCCGAAATCCGGCAACAATCATTCGACGCCTTGGTGAAGATGGGGCACGGCGTTGCTCTGGCCCAATGTCCGCCGCTGTTGCAGCATTCGTCCATCGCGGTCCGACGCAGTGCGGTCATCGCCTTGGGCGCCACGAAATCCGCGGCAGCCGTGCCGCATTTGCTGAAAGCTTATTCGTCGGACGGAACTCGCGCTGAGGCGATTGCCGCGCTGGCTTCGATTCCTGATCCGCGCGCGCTGGATGCGTATCTCTCCGGCTTGCTCGCGCCGGACGCTTTACTCCGGCAAAAGTGCCGCAAAGCCATCGAACAAATCCGGACTGCCCTGCTTCCGGAAATCGAACGCAAATTGCCCGGCCTGGCGCCGGAGGTCGTGGCCGAGCTGCAAGCTATCTATCGTCGTGACGCCAAAGCGCTCAAGAGTCCGTTGTTTGCAGCGGCAGCAAAGAAGCCGGAAGCGTCGGAATATTTGGCGTTCGCACTGGACCGCGGCGGCGACGCCCAGAATGGCCGGCAAGTGTTCGCCGATCTGGGCCGCACGGCTTGTGTCAAATGCCACACCGTTGGGCGCGAAGGCGGAAACGTTGGCCCTGACCTCAGCACCATCGGCTCGCAGTATTCGAGGCGCGATCTCGCGGAAAGCATTCTCTTCCCCAGCAAAGCCGTGCGCGAAGGCTACCAGCAGGTCATCGTTGAGACCAAGGACGACGAAAACCTTTCCGGCCTGGTGAACGCGGAGACCGCCGACATGCT
>JACPRI010000172.1 GCA_016190065.1 Verrucomicrobiota bacterium | reverse complement strand
GTACCCGGTTCGTAAGACCAATCCTTGGAACGCAACGAAACGATGAAACCGCCCGGCGCCACCACGTCGGGCTTGAACCGTCCAAAGTCGCCCTCCGTTCCAATCTCGATGTTGCCCCGGCTCGAAAAGGCCGAGATCTGTTCATCGCTATCGGAGGCGAGGGCGAACGGTTCGTTGGTGCTCAGCGTGAGGTCCAGGTTGGTCACGACCGCCTGATTGGTGATCATGCGAAAGCTTTCCAGAGCGCCGACCGCGATGATGTTCTTGGCCGTCGCGGGGGAAGGCACGCTGCTGGACAGCCCGCCCAGGCCGTCGTCTTCGCCTTCCCCCGTGTTTCCGCCGGAGACCACGAAGAGGGTCGGTTGCGCGTTTGTCACGTTCGGCAGGGCGTCGCGGGTCGCGGCGTCAAAGCGGGCGGCGGAGGAATCGTATTCATTCGCGCCATTGTAATTCCAACTGTTGTTCGAGATGAGCGTGCTTCGGCGCCGGAAAGAAAAGAAATTGGTCGCCGCGGCTCGCTCCTGCAAATAAGTATCCGAGACGGCCGGATTCACCGCCGGCCCAAACACGATCGGCATGGTGAAGATTCGGGCTCGCGGCGCGACGCCGCGAAAATTCGAATTCGTCACGGAACCGTGCGGCAACTCCGGGAGGGTCGCCGATTGATTCCCGTTGCCCGCGATGATTCCAGCCACGTGGGTGCCATGGCCAACCGTGTCCGTCAGGATGCGCTGTTCAGAAACGGTGACCCGGCCTTGCAGATCCGGATGCGAGGCATCGGTCCCGGAATCGTTAATGTTCACCACGATGTTGCTGCCGGTCAGTCCGAGGTAATTGACCGCCGTGGTCGTGTTCGTCGCCAGGCCAATGCGCACGCGCATTTTGTCGTTCATGAGCTGGCGGTCATGGCAAACTTCGATCGCGTGAACCGATGAAAGTTGCGCCAGCGCGGGCAAACTGCGCGGTTCAGGCCGAATCACAAGCTGCGGACCGAACGGCGACGGCTCTTCCGCGATCAGTTCTGCGCCGAGGGCTTGCACGGCCTTCAGCGTCGAATCGCGTTCGCCCGGAAAGAGAGTCAGCCGCAACCATCGAGCTTCAGGCAGCGGCTCTTGCTCGACGGCGAGAATGAGCAGCTTGTTTTCAAGTTTGTAGTAGGGTTCGTACGGCAAAACGGACCTGACCCCGGCCCAGGTTTTCAGCCGCTGGGCCCCTTCCGGCGAAACACGCACCAGGTAGGTGTTGTTCGGGATGTAGGAGACGATCGAGGCGTCAGCTTCACGCAAGCGTGCGCGAAATTCATCACGGATCGGGCCGCGCGCCTGGACCAGGTAGCTGCCCGGATCCCCGGACGACCGCAAATGCGCCGGTATCGGGAGTGCTACAGACTGCGCGGTGTCGATCCAGGCATTGCGAAGCAAGATAGCCGTGTCGGAACGGGCCAGTTCCTGCGCCGATTTTGGCGTGTTGCTCAACCGATACGCGGCGCGCCCACTCTGAATCGGCGGCTTTCGTTCCGGTGCAGCGCTGGTCGTCCGGACCGCGGTGGGAGCGATCTGCGCCGCCAAAGCGCTGTCGAGCCGTGTCAGGAGCGGAAAGTTGTAGCGAGGGGCGGATGGGGACGCGCCAGATGAGGCCTGACGTTGCTGGTTGGTCGGTTGAGGCGGCTGGATCGATTTCCTGGCTTGATAATCGTTGCCGTAAAGCCAAAAAAACACCGCCGCCGCCAGCAGCAACAGGCTTAACAAGAACCACGTTCGACTCTCAAGGCGCATAGTGAAATGCTCGTCATGTCTTTATCCCACAACACCCAGGACACGGCTTTTTCTTAGGATGCGCGTTCCACGCGAACAATGGCAAAGAAAAAACTGAACAGAAATCGTTCCCGTCTCGTTCCATTCGTCCCTTTAGTCCCTATTCCGGCGGCAAAATCGTGAAGCTTTCAACCACGGCGCGCGGTTTCCTCGGCGCGTCTTCGATGCGGAGAACGGTCTTGGTGGCGTACTCTCCGGTGATCTGATAATTCGTGCAAATGTTGTAATAACTGCCGGCGGTGACCAGCGAACGCTCGGCGGGCTTCAAGGATTGCCCAAAAGCATAGATGACGATGCGCGGGTCGTCGGTTTTCAGGAGGGAGAGGATCTGTTGCGGGATACGCTCGACCGCCACATCGGTCAGCCCGCGCTCCAGTTGTGCCGCCGAGCTCAGATTGAGGAACGGTGAAGCAATGGTCAATTCGGGCGCTGCCAGCACGTCACCCATCGACTGGAATGTGCCGGTGGGCTGCAGGGCTTTGGCGCGGTTGATGCCATCGACGATTTTTGACAGTTGGGGTGAGCTGGGCTGGATGAACAGATCGTCAAACTTCACTCCTACGATGGGTCCCGGATTGACCACCGAATTCGACAGCACGGCCACGCCACTCAAGACGGCGGACCACGCCGCCTGGTTGGTCTGGTTCACGGACAACAACCCGCGGGCTGCGTTGGCGCTCGGAGCGACCGTGAACAAATCGAGCAGCTTCCAGTCGTTGGTCGGATGCGTGCCGTAACTTCCGGCCCATTGGACCCATTGGTTGGGTTCCTCCGCGCCCGCCTTCAAATAAACCGTCTGCCAGGGCGTCCCACGATGCACGCGGCCCAGCCAGCCTACGTTCGGGAATTTGTTCGCCGGGAAATCCCAATCGTCCGAGCTGCGGACCAGCGGGTCCTTGATCGACATCCGATAACTGGTTGCGTCCGCGGTGCGATTGGGATTTCCGCCCCAAGGCCGGTACCGTTCGTTCATTAGACCGAGGTTGGACACCGGAAGCGGATTGTTCGGTGGGCGAATAAAGAGCACGTTCCGGCTGGAACTGGTCAAAACCGGATCAGTCAGATCTTCCGCGGTGTAATGCACCAACGGATCGTTCGCCTGCCACGTGGTGCGCTGGTAAATTTTTCGAGTCGGCGTGAACGGGACCTGCATGATCAGGTTGGTCGAGAGCGGGGAGAAGAATTCGCGGAACTTTTCAATGGACTTCTGTTTGTCTCCACCGGTGACGAGATTCTCGACATGGCTGCGCCACACGTCCGGCGCGACATTCGGATCGCCGAGGGCAACGTTGATTTGATTCACGATCCCGATGGTCGGACTTCGCACGCCGGGGGCGACCCGATTCGTGTTCCACAGATCGCCGTCATTCAATTGGGAACCGCTGAAGAAACGCCCGCCGGTGCGCGCCGTGTCCGAAACCAGCAGCCCGGAGATATCGAACGTGGTCACCAGATTATCCAGGTTCACGAAATCGACGATGCGGCCCACGCTCCTGTCGATCATGGCGTACTGGAGGCGGTTGCTGATGAGCAGGAACAACTGGGG
>JACPRI010000021.1 GCA_016190065.1 Verrucomicrobiota bacterium | reverse complement strand
GCGTCTCGACCGCCCAGGCCATCAAGAACAAGTCGCTCTTCACCGCCGCCGAAGAGGCGAGGTTCAACGAGATGAGCGCGAAGGAACGGGAAACCGAACTCCGCCGCATCGCCGAGACCGAGCGGGATCGCAGTCAGCGTCTCCTCTATGTCGCGCACATGAACTTGGCGAAGCAGGCTTGGGACGTGGCAAACGTGAACCGGCTTGTAGAGCTCCTCGATCTGCAGCGCCCCCAATCGGGCCGACCCGACTTGCGGAACTTCGAATGGTTTTACTTGGATCGCCTTGCTCACAGTGAGCTGCTCACGTTCAAAGGGCACTCCGGCGCGGTCAATAGCGTGGCGTTTAGCCCGGACGGGAAACGGATGGCGTCGGCAAGCAGCGATATGACGGTGAAGCTGTGGGACACCACGAGTGGTCAGGAGCAAGAGACAATCATGTTGAAAGGGCACACCGACCGAGTACTTAGCGTGTCGTTTAGCGCGGACGGGAAGCGCTTGGCGTCGGCCAGCGCTGATCAGAGGGTGATGGTGTGGGACGCCACGAGCGGTCAAGCGATGCTCACGTTGAAAGGGCACACGAACTGGGTCACGAGTGTGGCGTTTAGCGCGGACGGGAAATGGCTGGCGTCATCAAGTCGAGATGGGACGGTCAGGCTGTGGGACGCCACAAGTGGCCGAGATGCGCTCACGTTGAAAGCGCACACGAGCGCGACCTTCAGCGTGTCACTCAGGGCGGACGGAAAACGGTTGGCATCAGCCAGCTACGATAAAACGGTAAAAGTGTGGGATGCACCGGGCGGTCAGGAGTTGCTCATGTTGAAGGGGCACGAGGCCGGGATCCTTTGCGTGGTGTTTAGCCCGGACGGGAAACGGCTAGCGTCCGCAAGCTGGGATCGAACGGTGAAGCTTTGGGACGCTACGAGCGGCCAGGAGTTGCTTACATTGAAAGGCCACACCGACGGAGTCCAAAGCGTGGCGTTTAGCTCAGATGGGAATCGACTGGCCTCGGCTGGCTGGGATCGGACGGTGAAAGTGTGGGATGTGACAAGCGGCCAGGAATTGCTCACCTTAAAAGGCCACACCGCCTGGATCTACAGCGTGGCACTGAGCGCGGATGGGAAACGGCTGGCGTCGGCAGGCGAAGATCGGACGGTAAAAGTGTGGGATGCCACGCGGGATCTGGAGACGCGAACGTTGAATGGGCACACCGGAGGGGTCGGTAGCGTGGCATTTAGCGCGGACGGGAAACGGCTGGCGTCGGCAAGCGATGATCGGACGGTGAAAGTGTGGGACGCCGCGACGGGTCACGAGACGCTCACGTTGAAAGGGAATAAGCTCATCAGGAGCGTGGCGTTTTGCCCGGACGGGAGCCGGTTAGCGTCGGCGGGCTGGGATCGGACGGTACAGGTCTGGGATGTGACAAGCGGTCAGGAATTGCTCACCTTAAAAGGCCACACCAGCAACGTCTGGAGCGTGGCGTTTAGCCCGGATGGGAAGCGGCTGGCATCGGCAAGCGCCGATCGGACGGTGAAGGTCTGGGACGCCATGAGCGGCCAAGAGACACTCACATTGAAAGGACACAGCAATCGGGTCGATAGTGTCGCCTTTAGCCCGGACGGGAAACGACTGGCCTCGGCGAGCTGGGATCAGACAGTGAGGGTATGGGATGCCATGAGCGGCCAGGAGACGCTTACCTTAAAAGGACACGCTGACGGGGTCTATACGGTCGCGTTTAGCCCCGACGGGAAACGGCTGGCGTCGGCAGGCGAAGATAAGACGGTTAAGGTGTGGGATGCCACGACGGGTCACGAGATACTCACGTTGAAAGGGAATAAGGTCATCAGGAGCGTGGCGTTTAGCCCGGATGGGAGCCGGTTAGCGTCGGCAGGCTGGGACCAGACGGTGAAGGTGTGGGACGCCCAACCACGCTCGGAAGCAAGCACTCCCGACGCGAAAACGCGGTGATGATTCGAATGGCTTCGAGGCGCCCGCGAACAACGCGCCAGCGTCTTGGACTGCGGTGACGGAGTCGGCGAAGTCACCGCTTTGGCTTTGGTTGTGCGAGCGTTCCGAAAGCGCTCATCCGGCTTCTTCTCCCCAGGCGAAAGCGGCGACTCCGCAGACTCCGTCGCCTGCCTGTGCGTCGCACGCAGACAGGCCGCAGTCCAAAAACTGGCGCCATCCTCAAGCTCCGATCAAACGGTGAAGCTATGGGATCCTCAGCCACGCTCGCAAGAAAGCACTCGATAAGCGAAAGGTGGCGAGTGCATCTTGTTCGCTCAGGGCTCGAAGAATCGGTCAAAGCCCCTTGCCCGCAATCCAGCTTTCAGCGCGTCGTCCTCCGTCCGAAACCGCCCATCCAGGTGAAGCGTCAGCGCCACGTAGGGCGTATCGTCGGCGTCAAGGCCTCGGCACAGTCGATGGGCCTCCACCCACGTTCCCTCCGGGATGTTCGCTTCGTTGACGAACTCCAAATGCGTCGCCAGCGAGTAGAGCGCCTTCAACACCTCGGCCTCCGGGAGATTAGCCGCGCGAATCAACCGCTCCTTGTGTTTGAACAACTCAATGAAAAGATAACGCGGGCTGAAAAATTGCGGATGACCACCCGGCCCGATGCGTTCCCGCAAATCGCCCCGGCCGGAATGCAGGCATTTGAACGCGATGTTCGCATCCACAACGACGCAATCCGCGTTCATTGCTCGCTGGCCGGAAGGAGTTTGTCCTTGTTGGCGGCCCACCACTCGGCCTTGATTTCATCAGCGATGCGGTCGGCATCCTGCGCGGTGAGTTGGCTGCGTTGCGCGATTTCCTCTAATCGCAGCCAGTTCAGAAACGCGTTGAGCCGCTTCGGCGACACGGCGTTCTTGGGAATCGTTACCCGCAAGTCGTTCTCCGTTTGTTCCACCGTTATCATGCCGACAGCCTAGCCTAACGTATCATGCGCGGCAAGCGGGTCGGCGCTCACGTTGAAGGAGCACACCATCTGGGTCAGGAGCGTGGCCTTTAGCGCGGACGGTAAACGGCTGGCGTCGGCAAGCATCGATTAGACGGTGAAGTTGTGGGACGCCCGGCCACGCTCGGAAGCAAGCCGTCCATTAACGAAAACCCGGTGATGCTTCGAATGAGTTCGAGACGCGCATCAACAACGCGCCAGCGTCTTGGACTGCGGTGACGAGCGCAGCGAAGTCACCGCTTTGGCTTCAGTTGTCCGAACGTCTCGGCCTTTCACATGGCCCGTGACGGGCAACGGGTGGCCTCGGCCAGCCGAGATCGGACCGTGAAAGTGTGGGACGCGGGGACGGGTCAGGAAACCTTGACGTTCACAGGGCATAACGGCCTTGTCTGGGCCGTAGCCTTTAGCCCGGACGGCAAATGGCTTGCCTCGGCAGGGGCAAGCGACGCCGACTTTTCAGTGAAAGTGTGGGATGCCTCGAATGGTCGGGAGCTTATGACCTTGCTCGGACACAACAATTGGGTTTTCGGCCTGGCTTTTAGCCCGGATGGAAAACGACTGGCGTCGGCTGGCATCAATGGCACGGTGAAAGTGTGGGACGCCCAGCCACGCTCGGAAGCACGCACTCCAGAAGCGAAAACGCGTTGATTGCTTCGAATGACTTCGAGACGCGCATCAACAATTCGCCAGCGGCTCCGACTGGATCGCTGGATTGACGGATAAGTGGATTGTTGCATAGGTATTGCGTTGTATCCATTGATCCATGAATCCATTTATCCACCAATCCGCTCCACGCGACAGCGTCTTGGACTGAGGTGACGAGCGATGACTTCATCGCCGCAGTCCAAAAGCTCGCGCCAGTTCGAGGCGTTGCCGTCCCTGGCGTCCATTGACTAACTGGACCCCTTTGGTACGTTGCGGACGGCGAATATGGCGAACGAATCGCTCAGCAAATTGCGCAAGCTGCAGGCCGGCGCCCAGGCTTTGTTGGACGTAAAAGAGGACGACGCTCAGGAGGCTGAACAACTGGCCCAAAGCCCGGAGTGGATCCGGTTCTGCGTCCGCGTTCACCGGAGCTTCGTGAAAAACCGCGGCCTCGTGCGCGCCGCGGCCCTCGCCTACACGACCGTCCTGTCCCTGGTGCCGCTGCTCGCAATCGCCGTCAGCGTCTCGACGGGCTTGCTCAAGCGGGAAGGCGAGGAGCCGATCCAGCAGCTCCTCGACGGCTTCGTGCGCTACGTCGCTCCGGCGCTGGATCTCAAGGCCGCCGGCGATCCGGGCGCGGGTCGAGCCGACAGCGAAGGCGAGATCAACCGCAAACGGGTCGTGAACGAGATCAATGGATTCATCCAACGCTTCAAGAGCACGACGCTGGGGGCTTCGGGAGTGCTGGCGCTGATTTTTGTGGCGATTTCGCTGCTGGGCACCGTGGAGGCAACCTTCAACGACATGTGGGGCGTCCGCGAAGGCCGCAGTTGGCCGCGGCGCGTGGCGTTGTACTGGACCGGATTGACTCTGGGACCGTTGCTGTTCGTAGCCGCCGTCGGGATCACCGGGGCGAGCCAGTTCAAAACGGCGGAATCGTGGATTGGGCAGATCGAATTCTTAAGAAACGCGCTCTACCTCTTCCTCTTGCCGTGCCTGGTTTTAGGATTGAGCCTTTCTCTGCTCTATATGCTCATGCCCAACGCCAAAGTGGATTGGCGCGCGGCGTTGGCCGGCGGCTTTGCCGGCGCGTTGCTCCTGCAGGGCAACAGCGCGTTCAGCGTGATGTATCTGTCGCGCGTGGTGACGTATCGGGACATCTACGGAACGCTCGCGGCGGTGCCGCTCTTCCTGCTCGGACTTTATGTGTCGTGGGTGATCGTGCTGCTGGGCGGGCAGGTGGCGTATGTGTTTCAAACGCGGAAAACCCAAGACGCGGATCGACGCGCGGAAAAAATCAATCAGCGAAGCCGCGAGTTTGCGGCGTTGCGGGTCATGGCTTGCGTTGGCCAGCGGTTTCAAACCGCAGCCTCGGCGCCAAGCGGCGCGGACATTGCCAGGGCCCTGGAAATTCCCGAGACATTAGCCGCGCAGATTTTGGAAATCCTCGTCCAGAACAAACTCCTGGTTCAGGCCGCCGGCGCGCCGACAGGCTACAGTCCGGCGCGTCCGCTGGAGAAGATCACGGCGCAGGACATTTTGCACGCGATGCGAGCGGGCGCGGGCTGCGACTTGGCTCGGAGCGAGGGAGCTTCGAGCCGGTTGATTCAGGAACAGTTTGATGCCATCTCGCGCGCCGAGGCACAAGCTGCCGGAGCGGTCACGCTGCGGGAGTTGGTGGCGCGGACCGCCACGGATTCAACGGCGCAATCTACACCCAAAACCAGCTTGTAGCACTACAGCGACACATCGGTATTGGCGCGCGGCCTTCCAGGCCGCAGCACGTTCGATTGGGCAATACGCTCGGTCTGTCCTGCGATTTCGCCGACCTTCCCACCCGCTGCGGCCTGGAAGGC
>JACPRI010000175.1 GCA_016190065.1 Verrucomicrobiota bacterium | reverse complement strand
GTTCTGACCGGCGAGGCGCCGGTCGGAACACGCGAGGGCGCGTGTGCTCCCCGATCACTGCACACTACGGCTTCGTCACCGTCAACGTCACGGTTCGCGTGGTGTTGCCGTTGCCGTTGGTGGTGTTGTTGAGAAACACGGTTGCGGTGCGGGTGCCAGGTTTGAGCCGATCCGCTCTTGAATTGATCGACACCGTGACGGTCGTGCTGGCGGACGGGGACAACGTGCCGCCTGTCGCGGAAAGGCTGATCCAATTCTTGTCGGTGCTGGCCGTCCAACTGATCGATTGTTCGCCGGTGTTTGTCAAAGTGTAAGTCTGGCTGCTCGGACTAAACGGCCCGCCTTGGGGCCCGCTGGAAGCAAACCCTGAAGCTGGCGAAACCGCCAGCACGCCTGGAGCGGCGGCGCCGACGGTGAGCGTGACGCTGCGGGTCGTGTTGCCGAGGCCGTTATCCGTGTTGTTGAATGTAATCGTCGCCATGTAAGTGCCAGGCGCCAGCGTATTGGCCTGGGTGTTGATGGAAACTGTCACAGCGGTTTGCATCCCGGCTTCGGTCGTGCCGCTGGCCGGGAGGACGCTGACCCAAGTTTGGTTCACACTGACCGTCCAGTGGAGCGCGGCGTTTCCTGTGTTGGCGATGGTGTAGGTCTGGTTGGCCGGCGAGAATGGTCCGCCTTGCGAGCCGGAGAACATCACGTCCGTCGTAGGATTGACCACCAGGCGCGGACCCATGGCCGTGATGACTTGGCTCTTGCTGCTCGTGGAGCCGTTGCTTCCGGTCACCGTCAACGTGACCGGGAAATCTCCAGGCTGAGTGAAAACGTGCGTTGGATTCTGGGCGCTGCTGTTGGGTGTGCCGTCTCCGAAATTCCAGTTCCAGCCAATGACCGGGCCAGTCGAAGTGTCGGTGAAGCTCACAGTCAGCGGCACCGGACCCGAAGTGGGATTGGCGGTGAAGTTCGCGGTCACGGGAAGCGAGAAGCTCAAGGCCTTGTGAAGATTCAGGCGGCCGCCCGTGACGCATTTGCCGGCCAGAGAGGGCAGGGGATCGGTCGAGGACAACACGCGGCTGATGACCTGAGAGTAAGTCAGCGTCGGTTGGTTCGCCCAAACCAGAGCGCAGACGCCGGAGACATGCGGCGTGGCCATGGAGGTCCCATCGACGTAGCGGTAGTCACTGTCGGAGCCGTTGTAACAGGAAAAAACCGGCGAGCCGGGCGCGGCCAAATCCACCGTGGTCGCGCCGAAATTGGAGAAGAACGCCCGCGCGTCCGTGCGGTCCGTCGCCGCGACCGAAACGATATTGTCGAGATCGTAGCTCGCGGGGAACAGCGGATTCAGATCGTTGTTGTTGTTGTCGTTTCCGGCCGCGGCCGCAACGATGATGCTGGCGAGGCGCGCGCTGTTAAGCGCGTCCCGGAACGCAGTGGACGTGAAGGTATAACTGCCGAAACTTGCGTTGATAATTTTTGCGCCTTTGCGGCGGGCGTAATCGACGCACTCAATGGCCTCGGAAATCGACGCGTTCGCCATGGCGTCGAAACACTTCAGGGCCATGATCGGCACACGCCAGCACACACCGACGACTCCCACGGAATTATTCCCCGCGCCGCCGATAATCCCGCTGACGTGCGAACCATGTCCATGATCGTCCCATGGCATGCCGGTCCCGAGGATGGCGTTGATGCCGTGGACGTCGTCGATATAGCCGTTGCCGTCGTCGTCGAGGCCGTTGGTGCTTTTGTCGAAGCCGAGCAGATCGCGTCCGCTCTCGCCCGGATTGCGCCACATGTTGGCTGCAAGATCTTCGTGCGTGTGGCGCACGCCGGTGTCAATGACGGCCACGACCACATTATCGGCCGTGCGTTGAATGTCCCAACCTTCCGGCGCATCGATGTCGCCGTCGGGCGTGCCGCCGTAGAGGCCCCAGTTGTTCAGATTCCAGAGGGACCCATCCTGGTAACGAAAATCGTTTGGGGTCAGAAGAAGGTGGAGCGTGAAATCCGGTTCCGCGTACTCGACCAGCCCGCTGAGTTGGTACACGGCCAGGAGAGCAAGAATGTCCTGCTGGTTCAGGCCGGCCGGGAGGATTAGCACTTCCAGGTTACCGATGTCCGGATAGGTCCGGTACACCTGAGCGCCCATTTGCGCGTGCAGCACGGCCAGATCGTCCAGCGCGACGCCAGGCTTTGGTTTGACTAGAGCGCGGTCGGTTCGGAAGCCGGCGGGCGCAGGATCTGCAATCGCGGTCGAAGGCGGTGCAAAAAAACAGGTAAGCGGGAGAATTCCCAAAACGGACAGAGCCAAGGCTGTAAAACCGAGCCTCCCCACGAGGAAGGTCCTTCCTTTCATGACTGGCACCCTTTCGTTGTTTGCGTAGCACGGCAGTCCAGTCCCATTGACTGAGGAAAGGTAGCCGAAGAAGGAAAGACCACGTAGAGGGTGAAAACCTAGGAGTTGCTGGAGGCGATACCCTACCCTAGCCAGAGCTTGAGGCCTGAAGTTTGGACATTCTGCGTCACCGAACTGAGCTTAGGGCCAAGAGATCCGCAGTTAGCCACGGAGTGGCGCCGCTTCTTCGGGTCAGTCCCTGGTTTCGTCAATCCGGATCAGCGTCTTCGTCGAGACCAGTATTGTTCAGCGTGTGGCCGATCGCCCAAAGGGAGCAAGAGGGGTTTTTGTCGATGCGTTTGAGCCGATAGGTGCCGCCGCCGGGGCAAATGGGCATGCGATTGTGCGCCAGATAAGGAGTAATGTCGGCCTGCGTGGGGATAGCGGTGCCGATCTTGTTGTTTTCAAAGGCCCACTGAGCTTTGGCGCCTTCGATCGTTTTGAGATCAGAAATGCACGCTTTGACCCAGGCGTTCCTGCGGGCTTTGGCGAAGTTGGGAACCGCGATGGAAGCCAGCAAACCGATGATCGCGACCACGATCATGATTTCCACGAGCGTGAAGCCCTGGCGTTCGCAAACGCGTTGAGAAGGAGACGTCACAGGTACCCAATCCGACCTGGCTCCACGCTATGGGTTATTCTATACCAGATTCGCGTCCAGGAATCAAGCCACTCAAAATGGATGCGACCGGGCAGCTCGGCAAGCGATGCTCGAGCCGCCCGGCCTTTGGCCTGCTCAACTCAACCTACAGCGTATGGCTATTGGACGCAGAAAGGCTGCAGGACGGATTCGTTCCGACCGCGTTATAGGTGTAACTTCCGCCACCAGGGCAAACCGGCGCGCTCTTCATGAACGCATCGACCGCGCTCTCCGAGCCGGCCGTGGAGGCGCCTTCGGTCTTCTTGTTCTCCAGCGCCCTTTGTTCCTTGGCGCTGTCGATTTGCTTCAGATTTTGAATGCAAGCATTCTTCTGAGCGGTGACTCGCGCTTTGATGAAGTTCGGAAGCGCGATGGTGGCCAACAGACCGATGATGGCGACCACGATCATGATTTCAACCAGGGTGAACCCTGACCGAGTGTGATGTCTGATTTTCATGACTGACCTTTCTCTGCGCGGCGTGAACGAGGCAAAAGGCGGGTTAGTATGAGGACGAGTTTCCGTTCACGTATTGCCCTTTGCCGACCGCGATCTTGTTTTTGCAACCCCCCGTCCCCACGCCGATTTCTTGCTGACAGATAGAAATCCGGGTTGCGTTTCGGCCGCTGCCGAGTGCCTGATCCTCTCAAGCACCGGCAGTGCCAAGGTCAAATTGAGAATCTTAAAGTTCATTCCAGGCGGTGACGACCATGCCCCGGCTCATAAAACCCCGGAGCGCTTCGTCGTAATGGAAGTTATAGTGGCCATTCATGAAGACGCTGCCGCCCACGCACGCGCCCATGAAATCGTAGATGTTATTGCCGCCTCCGCCCAGTTTGACCTCGGCGCTCGGAGCGTAAATCGCTCCGGCGAACGTGGAGTTCCCGCCCATCGAGATCGATGTGTTGCTGGGCAAACCGAAATAGACGAAGTTCGTGGCACTGCTGGAGGTGTTCGCGATTCCTTTGCCGCCGAAGGAGGCATTCGCGCCCGCCACGTAAATTTTCAGCGAACTGTTCGTCGCCACGTAGATGTAGGCCGAACTCGAGACACTGACATCGCCGGTCACATAGAGAACGGCCTCGCCGGTGACCAACATCTTGTCCGTCCCGCCCATGCTCAGGCTCGACATCTGCCAGTTGCCGGAGGTCAACACATAGTTGTAGTTCGTCAGGCCCACCACGCCGGGGCCGGGCGTCAGTGCGCCGCCCGTGAACGGCGGCTGGACATCGGGAAAGGACACGTTGTTGTCATTGGAGGACCAGCCGGGTTCGACTCCGGTGTTCCCGCCGGCATGCCAGGCCTTGCTCCCAATCGCGCCACTGCCGCTGACGGAAATGCTGCCGCCCGGTCCGGTGGAGACCTTCCCATACACCTTCGCGTTCCAGACGCTTAATGAATCCGTAAATGTCGAGTTGGTTCCGAGATCACCGTTGTCCTTGAATTTGGCCGGATCATACCGGCCGTCGGTGCTGTAATTGGGATCCGCGGAATCGTAGCTGTCCGCCGTGACCTTATACCCGTTGAGCTCGATGGCGCCCTTGGCAAACATGCCTTTGGCGAAAGTGGAGTAATTCGTGACCATCACTTTGACGCCTCGAGGCGGTTCCAGATAGTCGGCTGAAAACGGCTTTTGCACGTAAGCCAGGGAAATGATTTCCGGCGAGAAATTCGTCGAAATGCTCGTGACGTACTTCCGGCTGCCCAGAACTCGCTCCTTCCGGTAAGCGCCGTTCACCAGATTCCATCCGTTCCCGGTCCGCACCATCGGGTTGTAGTAGAGATGCGTCAGGGCTTCTTCCACGCCGGCCTCTGCGATTGGGATCGCCGTATTCCACTGGACGGAGCGCATGGTGGACATGTTTTGAGTGCTCACCAGATTGAGATACGCGGCCAGGTACACGCCCAGGATGCTCGTCGTCACCAACGTAATGAGCAACGCGCTGCCGGCGCTCCGGCCGGGGCCGTGCGATTGGTCACGCAAGCTCGTAGCGCCGATTTCCAATCGGCCGTAGCGCCGATTTCCAATCGGCAGGGCGTTGGGCGATTCCCTGAGCCTTTGGATTGGCTGGAACCCAGGCAGGTTGAAAACCTGCGATACAGCAGATTGGAAATCTGCGCTACGGGATTCATGGAAGAGCCGAATTCTCATACCCCGGATTCATTGTTTGCGAATCACGACTTTGGCGGATTGGACGCTCTCCGTGTTCACTTTGGCGCCGAAGATTCTCCGCGAGCATTCCCAGTGCAATTGCACCAGCTTGCACGTGTCGGCGCTCGCCGTCGGATACTGGTTGTAGGTGCCCCCCACGGGATTCCTTTGAAAGATCGAGAACTTCAAGTAGTCGCACTCCGTGAGCAGCGGTTTGGAGTCCGGGTTTCCGTTCTTGAGACGAGTCAACGTTTTGGCCGCCGGATCATAAACGTACTTCAGCGTGCCGCCATCGAAGTCCTCAAAGGTCAGCCCCGTCTCCGTGAATTCGAGCAATCGGTTGGTTTGCCGAATCTCGCGCGACATCGTGTCCAGCGCCACGCGGCTGCGGTGGTCGAGATCGACGTAATTCGCCATCGAGGCGAAGCTTCGGTTGCTGAAAACGACCAGCGCGGCCAATCCCATCGAAACCAGGGAAGCGATCGCGCTGGCGACCATGGTTTCGATAAAGCTCAGTCCGGATTGCCGGCGCCGTGATTTGGGCCGGCCCCTAGTAGTAAATGTAGTTCTGCAGTCCATATTGAGAAACGAAGGTTGTCATCTCCCGTTTTCGAAGGACATGGGCGGACTCCCATTGCAACTCCACCGTGACCTGCCTTAGATCGCTGCTGTAGGGCTCCGTGATCGGCGCGGCGGCGATGGTTACTGTCCCCGTGTAGATCAATCCTCCGGAGGATTGGGTGCTGGCAAAGTGGAATGAATCCGTGAAATTGGTGGGAATGAATCCCGGCGTGTTGATCTGCTCCCAGGTATAGAGCCGGATCGTTTCCATCCTTTCCTGGAGTATCTGGCCAGCCCGCAAATTCTCCCGAGCCAACTGAGCCACGGCAAATCCGCTGGACATCCCGGCATACAGACTCAGGAACATGACACCCGAAACGCCGACGGCCACCGTGAGCTCGACCAGCGAGAACGCAGCACCCGCCCTTTGCCGGAAGGCCTTCTTTGGATTCTCGGTCCGCGTTTTCATACAAGCTCGTTATTGGTCGGCGTCGTCTTTGTCTCGAATCTTACGCTCGGTCAGCGCGTCATCTCGTTCGCGCGTGGCGTTCAACTTCAACTAGCCGAAAAATATGGAGTCGTCCGTGAGAACAAATGGGGTCCACGCTCCAACTCACGGTAGGCCTTCACCCCACCCCACGGAGGCACTGCTTCGCGCATTGAATTCGCGAGGAGAAGCGTGTTATGAAACCCAGGCACGCGGCTGATTGGCCATGATCGGTGGTCACATAAACTGGAAAGTTTTCAAATGAACCTCCTTCTCTTTGCAGCTTTGCTTGGTGCCCCACTCCTGGCGCTTCCCATGAACGAATCCCCCTCTCCCCCGGTGGAGGAGAGGGAGGCCGAAGGACGAGTGAGGGGGAGGCACGCACCGGAAGTTTCAGCCCGCGGCTTGGCTGACGCACTGCGATCATTGGATGCCCGAGTGCTGAACGATGAGCAACGCAAGCGTTCCGCCCTAATGCTGCGCGACGCCACAAGGATCCGCGTCCGCAGTGTAAATCAATCGGACCGCGAGGCATGGTCGAGGATTCAAACCCGGGCCGACTGGGAAAAATCGGCCGTCCCGCGCCTGCAAGCGTTGCGTTCGTCTCTGGGAATATTTCCGCCGCCGCCACGGGATTTGCAGGTCCAAACCACGCGCTCTTTCAATGGCGATGGCTATCAGATCGAGAATCTCTTGTTCCAAAGCCGGCTCGGGCTTCTCGTGACGGCGAACCTTTACGCGCCCTTGCCACGGCGCGACCTCATGCCCGGCATCGTGATCGTCCACAGCCATCACAACCCGAAAACTCAAGGCGAATTGCAGGACATGGGCATGACCTGGGCGCGCCAGGGATGCCTGGTCCTGGTGATGGATCAACTCAGTTACGGCGAACGGCGCCAACATGCCGCTGGCAACCGGCAGGACTACCGCTTTCGCTATATCAACGGCCTCCAGTTGCACGTCATCGGCGACAGTCTCATGGGCTGGATGGTCTGGGATATCATGCGCGGAATCGATCTGCTCCATGGCCGCGTAGGGATCGACAAATCCAAGATCATTCTCATCGGCTCGGTGGCCGGTGGAGGCGACCCGGCCGCGGTGGCGGCGGCGTTGGACACGCGGATCACCTGCGCCGTGCCGTTCAACTTCGGCGGCCCTCAACCGGAGACGACTTATCCGTTGCCCGCCCAGGCCGAGGAAACTTTCAACTACTTGGGGGGCGGCTCCTGGGAATCGACGCGCAATTTGCGGCGCAGCGGGAGTGGCGGGTTTTTACCGTGGACCCTGGTGGGTGCGGTTGCGCCTCGTCGATTGATTTACGCCCATGAATTCAGTTGGGACCGCGAGCGCGATCCGGTTTGGAAACGGCTGCAAAAGGTCTTCTCGTTCTACGATGCTGCCGGGAACCTGGACTTTGCGCACGGCGGCGGCCTGCTGCAGGGGCAGCCGCCCGAAGCCACGCATTGCAACAACGTCGGCGCGGTGCATCGCAAGATGATTCATCCGGCGCTCGAACGCTGGTTTGGCATCCGCGTTCCGCAGGAATACCAGCAACGCCGCCCTCCCGAAGATCTTATGTGTCTGACGCCGGAGATCAAAGCGCGTCCGCTGCACGAGATTTATTCCGAGATCGGCGCGGATCGTGCGAACGCCTTTCGCGCTCAACTCAACAAGCTGAATCCCAACCGGCGCCGGGCGCTCTTGCGCGAACGCTGGGCCGGCTTGCTCGGCGAAATTGAACCGCGGGTTCCCAGGGTGTTAAACCGGACGTCCGAACGGATCGTTTTCAGTTCCTCGCCTGCACGCTACGATGGACCGACCCACCCCTTCACCCCTCCCCGGAGGGGAACTGATCATCGACGCCCCGAACTTAGCTCCCCTCCAGGGAGGGGTACGGGAGTGGGTTCTCGGCCGTCAAATAAACCCTCGCAGATCTACGTCGAACGCATCCTGCTGGAATCCGAACCCGGCATCACGCTTCCGCTGCTGCTCGCGTTGCCCCAGGGACTGAAAGCCAAACCGCCCGTGGTCGTCGCGGTTGCGCAACACGGGAAAGCGCAGTTCCTGGCCGAGCGCGCGGAGACGATCGCGGAATTGCTCGAAAGCGGGATTGCGGTTTGCTTGCCCGACGTCCGGGGCACGGGCGAAACGAGCGTGGCCGGATCGAGGCAAGCTCGGAGCGAGGCCACTTCGATTTCCGCCACCGAATTGATGCTAAGCCGGACGTTGCTGGGTGCGCGGCTGCAAGATCTCCGGAGCATCCTCCGCTATCTGCAAACGCGGGACGATCTGGCGGCCAAACGCCTTGCGCTCTGGGGCGACTCCTTCGCGTCCACGAATCCCAAAGGCTTTTCAGATCCGCTCATTGATGAGGGCGAAGCCCCGCGGCGATCCGAACCCGTGGGGGGATTGCTCGCGCTATTCGGCGCGCTCTTCGAGGACGATGTTCGTGCCGTCTTTGCCGGGGGCACCCTGGCCGGTTTTCAAGCGGTGGTGCGAGACCGGTTTTGCTACGTCCCGCACGACTCCATCGTCCCTGGAGCATTGACGGCCGGTGATTTGAGCGACGTGGCTTCTGCACTGGCCCCGCGTCCCTTGCGTCTCGCCCGGTTGGTCGATGGACGCAACGTTGGCATGACTGCAGACGAAGTGCGCCCAATGTTTGGGGTCGCTCACAAAGCCTACGCCCGCGCCCGAAACAGATTCCTCCTTCTGCCGTCGTCCGAAAGTGATCTGGCCTCGTGGTTGAGCCATGCGCTCGCGTCACGCCAGTAGGCCACGCGCGAGCGCGAGCCGTGTGGCAGCCACGGAGTGGCGTTCGAAAATTATCTGACGCCCCTTCGTGGGTTGAATCCCAACAATCCCAAAATTCTGAATTAGCGGTTGAAGTCAGGCCGACGGAGATGCCATCTTCTGACTCGTGAAAATCAAATCCACTTTCCTAAATCTCTTACGAGGCTCCGCAACACGAGGCCGCTGGAGAACGACAGGGCTGTGCTCGCTGCTTCGGCTTGCGGGCAGCCTGCGATCTGCTCGCACCGTAGCGCCGTTGTCATGGGCGCTGGCCTGCGCCCTGCAGCCCGCTCTTACGACCAACGCCGCGCCATCCAGAGCGGCCGTGGAGCTGACGGCACTGGATCGTTACGTGGCTGCAGCGGACACCAATTATAGTTTCAAAGTGCTGAATACCGTCCAGGAAGCCGGCGTGAAAGCGCACATCCTGGAAATGACCTCTCAAGCTTGGCTCACCAGCGGTGAAGTCAATCAACCCGTGTGGAAACACTGGCTCACGATCACACGTCCGGACCAGATCAGCAGTTCCAAAGCGCTCCTCATCATTGGCGGCGGAAGGAACGACAAAGGCCCGCCGAAAGGACCAGATGCGAATGTCATCCGCATCGCCAAGGAATCAAAATCGGTCGTTGCCGAACTGCGCAACGTGCCGAACCAACCCTTGATCTTCAACCACGATGGCCAGCCGCGCGTCGAGGACGATTTGATCGCATACACCTGGGACAAATTCCTCAGAACGGGCGACGAACGCTGGCCGGCGCGGCTCCCCATGACGAAGAGCGCCGTGCGAGCGATGGACACCGTCATCTCCTTTTGCGGCTCAACGGACGGCGGCAGCGCCAAGCTCGACGGCTTTGTCGTCGCCGGCGGTTCCAAGCGTGGGTGGACCACTTGGACCACCGCGGCCGTTGATCCGCGTGTCGTCGCCATCGTTCCGATCGTCATCGACGTGCTGAACATCGAACCTTCGATGCGGCATCATTATGCCGCCTACGGATTCTGGGCGCCGGCCGTCGGCGATTACACCAATCACGGCATCATGAATTGGATGGGCACGCCGCAGTTCCGGGCGCTGGCGAAAATCGAGGAGCCGTACGAATACCGGTCGCGCTACACCATGCCGAAGCTGATGCTCAACGCCACGGGCGATCAGTTCTTCCTCCCGGACTCCTCCCAATACTACTTCGACGATCTGCCCGGGCCAAAGTATCTGCGCTACGTTCCGAACGCGGATCATTCGCTCAAGGACACCGACGCCTGGACCACGCTGCAAGCGTTCTACGAATCCATCCTGACCAGCGCGCCGCTCCCTCGGTTCAGTTGGACCCTGGAGAAAGATGGTTCGATCCGCGTGAAAGCCACGGACAAGCCGAACGAAGTGAAACTCTGGCAAGCGACGAATCCGGACGCGCGGGACTTCCGCCTGGAAACTTTCGGTCCACAGTGGATCAGCGCATCTCTCGAATCGAAAGCCGGGGTGTATGTTGGTCGCGTGACCGAACCGCCGCGGGGTTGGACGGCGTTTATGGTGGAATTGACATTCACTGGTCCGCGCGGCACGCCGCTCAAACTGACGACCAACGTCCGGGTCGTTCCTGACAAGACGAATTACAAGTTCATGCCACAGCCGCCCGTCCGGATAGGCGGGTAGTTCAGACTACGCCAGCCACTCCCTCAGCACCTGCAAATCCTTCTTGAACGCTGCGATCATTTCCTTCCCGGCCGGGAGCAGATATTCGTGATGCTGCGAGATCGGGCCGCTGAAGCTGGATCGCTTCAACGTCTGGAAGAAAGAACGATTCACCATGCCGTCGCCCAGCGGACACCACTCCGCCCTCCAGCCTTTGGCGCTTTTCTGCCAGTAAAAGTCCTTCACAAAAACTGCCGTGTAACGCGGCTCCATCAGGCGCGCCTCGATCGGCCAGGACATGCCGCCTTCCAAGGTCGCGTGGCCAATGTCAAAGCAAATGCCGATCTGGCGCGGATCGAGATCTTGGATCAGTTCGTAAATGTCCCACACCGGAGCGCCGACGTAATCCGCGCCGGAGTGATTCTGGAATCCGGCGCTCAGGCCCAGTTCCTGATTCAGCGCGGCCAGGTCCCGCAGCTCCGCTCGAATGTTATTCAACTGTTCGGGGATCGGCTGGTTCGCGGTGTATTTCCAAAAGGCGAGGCGGTACCGCTTGACGCCGAGCTTGCTCGCGGTCCGCAGCACTTTCTCGGTTAGCGGCTGCGACGGATTGCGGATGTCCGTGCTGAGAATCGACAGCTCCAGGTTGCGCCGTTTCAAAGCCTCCGCCAGCTTCGGCAAATCATCCTCAACGCGCGCCGGTTCGATTTGGCCTTTGAGGCGCACCGGGCACTCAATGCCGTCCCAGCCCACTTCGGCCGCGAGATCCGCCGTGTCGTCCGCGTTGAGATGCTGAAAGGGTTTGGAAAAGCCGAGGAGCTTGAATCGATGTTGGGCTGGCGCATCCGCCGCGAAGGTTGAATTCCGAACGGAGATCGCCGCGGTGGCGGCAGCGGCACTGGCGATAAACTGGCGGCGGGAAAGTGAGCAACCGTTATTCATAGGCGTTGGGATTATCGTTTAGCGGTGTTAACATAATATGAGAAAATTCCAAGACTTCTGACCACCCATCCCTCTGGCGCAATTCAGCATTTGAAAATGAACTCCAAAACCAGCCACGGAGTGGCGGAAGAGAGTAGCCCACAGCGCGAGCTGTGGGGCCAACTAAATTTAGCGCCACTCCGTGGCTAACGAAGCCGTTCACCAGAACGGCGTACAAACAGTGAGAGGCGGTGCGTGCCGCGCGAAACGGCAAGAATTTTCTTGAAAGGAATCTCCGCAGC
>JACPRI010000169.1 GCA_016190065.1 Verrucomicrobiota bacterium | reverse complement strand
GGTGAACTTGTACGGGCTGGTGGCGCCGGTCACTGCCTGCCAAGGTCCAGTTACAGATGTTGCGGCTTCCAGCGTGCCACCACCGGTCCATTCCAAGGTGATCGTGCCATCGGCGTTCCGGGCGATCTTGGTGAACTTGGCGGCTTCCGCCGCAAGGGCGCCATTGAAGTCCCAGTAGGCGACCAGTTTTGTGGCCGCACCTAAGGTGGATGGAGAGCCGCCGGCGGCGAGCTTCTTGATGTCCGCTTCGGCCAAGGCCGATCCGAAGATGGCGAAGTCATCTTGAAGCCCATGAATGTTATTCGCCGTCCCCGCGTTTGGCCCACCGCCTTCCGCGCCGATCCAGATGCGAGCGAAGTCCGTGGGGAGCGGGTTCGTGTTCTCACCCTCCAGGAAGACCTTTCCGTCGATCCAGATTTGTTTCCTGGAGGCATCTTTCACAAACGCGAAGTGGTGCCAAGCGTTGGTCCACCAGGAGATATCACCCGTGTAATCGGCGAAGGTATCGATGCCGGCGTTGATGCGCTGAGTCGCGCCGTCGCAACAACCCGCGGTGTCAAAATAGACGTTGTTGTTGCTCCAAGGCGTGTGCGCCTGGGCCCCGCGTTGACCGCCCGAACTCGAAGGCGAGTCGGCCCAGAACGCGGAATTGTTCGCGATGTCGTATTTTTTGACCCAGAGGCTGAACGTCATCTTGTCGCCCGCCGCGGCGGCGTTGAGGAAGCTCGCATCAGAAATGAGGACGGATTGCCCGCTCCCCCGGCCGAAATCGACGGCGTAATCGCCCGCCTTGCCGGAAAAGCCGCCTTTGTCTCCACTGAGCTTGGCCGATCCTAGAATCAAGCCCTCATAACCTTTAACCAGATCTTTGACCGGCCCTTTGTACTCGGCGGTCTCGAATGACCAACTCAACGTCGCCGGTTTGCCACCCGGATCCAGGTAGCCGAGGCTGACGGTGTGGGTTGATTTGCTGGCGAGAAGCGTGCTCGGCTTGTATTCGATCGTCGCCAAGTTCCCTGTCTTGGTGAACGTAGGTTTCACATCCACGCCGTCGAACTTCAGAGTGACGTTGGCCGCCGACCACTCCGTCTTGCCGTCGCGATGAGCGATCGTCACCGGGTTAGCGGGCTTGAAATTCCTGGCATTCGGGCCCGGAGACTGGGTCGTGAATGCGCCTTCCGCCGGAGCCGGCAAGTCCACCGCAGCCGAGAGGAACTGGCCCGGAATCGGGAGCAGCGAGCCCGCTGGAGTCTTGTCGGTTGTTTTCCTCCAGGCCACCTGGGCGAAGTCCCCACCGCCGCCTTCTTTGTAGATGACGCGGATGAAGTACTTCCTGCCGGCCACCAAGGCAATCGGAGCCTGGGTCGTCGCTCCGTCCCCGGTCGCGGGCTCCATGAAGGCGCCGCAGCAGCCGGTTTCCTCGGCGATCATCGCCAGGTTCGCTTCCTTGTCGTCAGTGCTGATAAAAAGCTGTGATGCATCATCGCTGCGGAGGAAGAAGTCGTAGCTTGCCGACTCCGTCGGCGTGACAAACCCTTCGATGACCGCCCCGTAATTCTCGAGCGAGTCGCCCGGGAAGAAGTCGCGGCTGTTGAACGAGAAGACAGCACCCACTCCGGTCGGCGTCGCCGGGTAATTCGCATCATTCAGCAGATTATCCACCGGTGTTCCGGTAATCCCCGTCCAATAGGCGAATCTGAGGACGCCCGTTCGGGTCGTGAGGTAGGAGTAGAAAAGCGCCGTGGTGTCCGCAGCGATCTCGTTTTTCGACGTATCCTTGACTCCCTTCACCGTCACCGTGTAGGCCGTGGCACCGGGCGCTTGTTTGGCGGTCGTTAGGGTTGCCACTTTCCGATTATAGGTCACTGCGGTCACCGCCAGGGCCGGGCTGATCGAGTAGTTGGCCGCCACGGTGGCCGTCGCGGGATCGAGCTCCTCGGAGAACGTGATCGTCACCTTGTCAAAGGTAGGAGACCCTGACAACGTAGCGATCGTCGGCTTGGTGACGTCGATCGGATCGGTGCCAGCCTTGAACTCATCCAGGTTGCTGACCCCGTCTTTGTCGAAGTCCTTGGGGGCATCAGTTGGGTCATTCGGATTGAAGCCGAACGCGATTTCCGCGGTGTCAGGAATGCCGTCTTTATCGGCGTCTCCCACAACGGCGCCCAGCAACTCACTGAGCGGCTTTCCAGCGCCCTTGGCATAGAGTTGGCCGATTTCGGCCTCGGTGAGAACCCGGTCCCAGATGGCGAGGTCATCAATTTCTCCCTCCCACTCGCGGTTTACTGCGTCTGGGTTCTCGCCAATCATCACTCTCTTGCCGTTCGCGGCGAGGTTCGGCGTATTCGCATTCACCGAGTACTGAACTCCATCGATGTAGAGTGCGGTGCCAAAATTGGCCGCGGCAGCGTCGGAAATTGCCGCGAAGTGATGCCATTGGCCATCATCGACCGCCGCGCCTGCGGGTCCTTCACCCGTGCCGCCCGCGTGAGCAAAGCCTGATTCACCGCCCCGGCGGTGCACGCGCCAATTGCTGCCTTCGCCCTTGGCGATGAGGGCCTGCCATGAGGTGTCGAACGCATCCACTTTGAACCACCCGGCGATGGAAATACTGCCGCCGGCAAACGCGAGATCATCGGGCTCACCCCCGGTGATTTCCACTTCTTGATCTTCACCATTGAGTTTGATGGCCTTCCCGAAACCGGACTTTCCGGTCACGAACGCAATCGGTTCGGCCCCGGCCGGGGTGCCGTCGAATTTGCCAGCCTGGTCCTTGAAATTGCCTTCGAAGTTCCAGTAGGCCACGAGGCCGTTCGCAATGGGTGGCTTACCCGCGCCGGCTGGAACGGCCTTGAAATCCAATTCATCCGGCCTGAGTATCCCGCTGGTGACTTTCAGCCGGTCCAGCGAGCCAATATATTGAAGCCCGCCGGAATGTTCCGCACCGATAGTGAAGAAGGTCTGTGTGCGCGTGAAGATGACACCGCTGGTGTACGGGCGAGTATGTCCAAGCACGCCATCGACGTAATAGCGCAGTTCCACGCCGTTTTCATGCACCACAGCAATATGATGCCAAGCGCCGTCATCCGGTATGGCCGCTTGCGATGAGGCGTCCAAAATGCCCAACGTGGTCACGAAG
>JACPRI010000168.1 GCA_016190065.1 Verrucomicrobiota bacterium | reverse complement strand
GGAACCAAAAACGTGCTTTACGGCGATGGTCATGTCGCGCCGATACGATGAGCTATTCGGCAGCCGATGATTTCGTTTACAGAATCGGTGGATAATGGGAGGTTGAGGCCGTGGACGTAAACATTTAACAAATCCTCGGAGCCTCTGAAAACCTGGAGGGATTCCGAGAACAATGAATAGGCTATGAAATATCATCGATCCGTCCGCGTCCCGCTTGGAGGTTTCACGCTTATCGAGCTGCTCGTTGTCATCGCGATCATCGCGATCTTGGCGGGAATGCTCCTGCCCGCGTTATCTCGCGCGAGAGAGAAATCCAAACAGTCCTACTGCCTGAACAATCTCAAACAAATGGGCGTGGCCACCTTCTTATACGCGGACGACAACCAGGACCGGCTGCCGCCGCCTTTATTCGATCCGGATCAATTCCCGGGCATCGGTCCCTACAACAGCTATCTTCTGTTCGGTTGGGGCGGGCAAGTTGGCAAGCCGGCCGAGGCAAGGCTGGCGGTGAACCTGGGCCTGCTCTACATCGGCAATTATTTGCCGACACCGAACGTGTTCTATTGTCCGAGCCTCCGGCACGCAAAAGGTTTGAGAGTTGATTTCGAAAAGAAGTATTTCGAGAGCGCGACCGTGCCCTGGCCCATGTACGCCGTCGATGGCCAGGTCAACATGACCTATATGTATTTTCCGCAAACGGACCTGCTCTCTAAAAAGGAGAGCGAAGCGAAGCTGGGCTGGGCGCAGGTGGCCAGAAAGCACACGGAGTTAAGCGCGCAGCGCTCGATCGTGACCGACCTGATTTACACCTGGGGCACCATGGCCCATACGACGGGCCGGAATCCGTACGGTATCAATGCCCTTTGGGGAGACGGCCACGTGAAATTCAGCACCACAAAAGACGCGTTCGATCCGAAGCTTTGGGGCGGGACGGGCGCCAACCCCACCAGCGAGACCCCCGGCGATAATCCAACCAAATGGCGGACGATCGTTTCGTACTTGCGGCCTTAGTCGCGGGTCGGAATCGTTGGATTCAAATGCGCCGGATTTTCCTGGATCATCAGTCATCGACGCACGTCCTTCCGGAAGTGTTTGAGGCGATGAAGCCCTACTTCACGGAGGCGTTCGGGAGTCCGTCGTCGTTGCACCAGTTCGGACTCCAGGCTCGCGACGCGCTGGCGAAGGCCCGGGCGCAAGTCGCGGGTTTGATCCACGCGGAATCGCCGGACGATATTATTTTCACATCGGGCGGAACGGAGGCAGCCAATCTTGCGGTCAAAGGCGTGGCGTACGCGAATCAACGGCGAGGCAAACACGTCGTCCTGACGGAAGTCGAACATCCGGCCGTGATGAACTCGGCGGAATTTCTGGAAAAGCAGGGCTTCACTTGCAGCCGGGTGAAGGTGGACAAGGAAGGCCGGGTGAATCCGGCGGAAATCCAGGCGGCGTTGACGGGCCAAACAATCCTGGTCTGCGTTCAACTGGCCAACCATGACATCGGGACGATTCAACCGATTCGCGAGATCGGAATGATTGCGGCGGAGGAAGGAGTCCCGTTGTTCGTCGATGCCGTGGCCAGCGCAGGTTGGCTGCCGATTGACGTTCAGGCGATGGGGGTCAGTTTGCTCTCGCTTGCACCGCATCGGTTTTACGGACCCAAAGGCGTGGGAGCGCTTTATCGGAATCGTCAGACGCGGCTCGCGGGCATCATCCACGGCGGGATGCAAGAGAGCGGTCGCAGAGCAGGAACGGAAAACGTCCCGGCCATTGTCGGAGCAGGTGTGGCTGCGGACATGGCCAGCCGAGAAATCTCACAGAGGATCCAGCATACGTCGGAGCGGCAAACGCGTCTTTGGTCCGGGCTTCAGTCCCGGATTCCGCACGTAAGGCTTAATGGTCCTGAGCCTGGTCCTGGACGGACGACCACGAATTTGAACGTCAGCTTTGAATTCCTCGAAGGCGAAGCAATCCTGTTACGACTTGATATGCTCGGGATCGCCGTGGCCAGCGGCACCAGTTGCATGAGCAAATCGCTCAAAATATCGCCGGTGCTGGCCGCGATTGGTTTGGAGCATAGCCTGGCGCAAGGAAGCATCATTTTCAGTCTCGGCAAGGACAACACGGATGCGGAAATGGATGACGTGGTCGAGATCTGCGCATCGGCGGTCGCGAAGCTGCGGGAAATGTCGCCGCGCTGGGAAGAGTTCAGACGAGGTATGATCCCTTCCAGTGCGGAACCGAGGGCCGGCCTTGATTAAGGCGAGAACTTTGAACATCGAACATCGAACGTGGAACATCCAACGCTGAACTGAAGAGCTTACGAGTTGTGCCGGTTCAAAGTTCAATGTTCGATGTTCAAACCTTCGCGCCCAATGGCCTCGCCACGTTTTTGGGCGCAAAAGCCCGTTCCCTGGCTTGCAACCCGGGACTGACTGATGAATGCTCAATCCAAAATCAGAGTCGCTTTCATAAAATGCTAAACGAAGAGACCGTCAGACAAGCCCTTCAGTCGGTGAAATATCCCGGTTACTCCCGGGACATCGTTTCGTTCGGATTGGTCAAACAAATCTCCGCGGCCAACAACGCCGTGAGCGTCCTCATTCAACTCACTTCCGGCAACTCGGAGGCCGCCCAGCAGATCAAGAACGATTGCGAACGCGCGTTGGAAGCGATGCCCGGCGTGAAAGCAGTCCATGTCGATGTCAAACTTCCTGCGCCCACATCGGCCAGCGCGGCCGGTCCAAATCCTTGGTCGCAACAGTCGCCTGTGCCGGGGATCAAACGGATGGTCGCAGTGGCCAGCGGCAAGGGCGGCGTGGGCAAATCCACAACTTCGGTCAATCTGGCCTGTGCTCTCCGGCATCTGGGCGCGGCGGTCGGATTGCTGGATTGCGACATCTACGGTCCATCCATTCCGCTGATGATGGGGATCAACCAGCGTCCGACGATCAGCGACCGCGAAAAGCTGGTTCCACCGGCCAACCACGGTGTGAGGTTGATGAGCATGGGCTTCCTGCTGGACGGGGATTCGCCGGTGATCTGGCGAGGCCCCATGATCATGAAAACCATCCAGCAGTTCATCAACTCCGTCGAGTGGGGCGACTTGGACTACCTGCTTGTGGATCTGCCGCCGGGAACGGGGGACGCGCAACTCTCGCTCTGCCAAACCGTCCCGCTCGATGGCGGCGTCATCGTCACCACGCCGCAGGAAGCTTCATTGGGCGTAGTGCGAAAAGGCATCGCGATGTTCGTGAAAGTCAACGTCCCAATCCTGGGCATTGTGGAAAACATGAGCTATTTCCAGACACCGTCGGGCGAGCGGGTTGAAATCTTTGGCCACGGAGGCGGGCGTGCCGAAGCGGAACGGCAGAACGTCCCCTTTTTGGGTGAAATCCCGCTGTTTACGGAGATCCGGGTGAGTGGAGATCAAGGGATTCCGATTGTGGTGTCCGCCCCAGATGAGGCGCCGGCCCAATCGTTCATTCGGATTGGCGAGGCGCTTCGGGAGAAACTGGGATAGGAGCAACGACCGGTTAGGGTCCGTAACCGCGGCAAGTCGCAACTGAAGTCGTTGCAAGCGTTACAACGTTAAATCGTTAAATCGTTAAATGAGTTAAATGCCTCGTGAACGTCTGCAAAGCGCTGTCTTCTACCAGGGGAAAACTTTTCCTGGAGAGCGGAGGATTTCGCAAGCGACCGCCTCAAGGGCTAACGTTAAACCCGAAGCAATTCCAGCGGTGTGCGCGGCTGCGTTCGGCTGGTTCGGAACCTGCTGAAATATGATTGTCAATGCCGAAAGCGATGATAAATTTTGGCGCGTCGAAACTCGTTATCAATCTTGACGACGGTCGAGCCAAAGTATGACTAGCAGCGACAACGATTTAGTTAAGAACTCGTCGCTCTACCGCGAGTTTCAAGCGGAGCGCGAGGAGATCTTAAAGCACAAGTGGATCGAGTCGGAAAAGGCAGGGTATGACATCGGATTCGAACATGCCCTGACCGATTGGATTATCAAACATCGATCCAAGTGGCGCAAGAGCCGACAGAAACAGAGTTCTTAGTAGAAGTTTTATTCCTTTAAGTGCAATCCCGTGAGGTTGCAAAGGAATCTATGCAGCTCACCACGGCCAGTTTTCCGAGCCATCCCAAAGCGGGAGTCGGCTCGGTTTCTTTTTCCCCATGTTCAAACGCACTCTTCTCTTAGACGCCTCGGACATCCAGCGGGCCTTGGCGAGAATGGCTCATGAAATCGCGGAGCGCAATCCCGCGAGTGCCAATGTCGTCCTCGTCGGAATCCAGCGAGGCGGCGTGCATCTGGCGCGCCGGTTAAGCACGCTGTTGAAAGACGTCTGGGGACATGACGTCACGGTCGGCGCCTTGGATGTCAACATGCACCGGGATGACTTGAACCACCGCGTTCCGCCCCAAATTCACCCCACGAGCATCCCGTTCGATGTTACGGAAAAGAATGTCATTCTGGTGGATGACGTCTTGTTCAGCGGGCGAACCACCCGGGCGGCCATGGATGCGCTCAACGATTTTGGACGCCCGCGGGCGATTCAATTGGCCGTACTGGTCGATCGCGGCCACCGAGAGCTTCCGATCAAGGCGGATTTTGTCGGAAAGAATGTTCCCACGTCGTTGCAGGAGAGGATCAATGTGGCGCTGAACGAGGAAGACGGCGAAGACGCGGTTCATCTCGAAAGACAATGACTTGGAATCGCAAACACCTCCTGGATATTCAGTCGCTCTCCGCAGAAGAGATTTTCATAGTGCTGGACACTGCGCGCGGCTTCAAAGCCGTGGGTGAACGGGCGATCAAGACGGTCCCGGCGCTGCGCGGCAAAACCGTGGTCAACCTGTTCATCGAACCTTCCACGCGGACGCGGATCAGTTTCGAACTCGCCGCGCAGCGGTTGACGGCGGACGTGATCAATTTCACCGCCGAGGCCTCGTCCCTGAAGAAGGGCGAAACGCTCAAGGACACCGCGCGCAATCTGGAAGCGTTGAACGCGGACATCATCATTATCCGCCACAGCGCGACCGGCGCGCCGCACTTCCTTTCTCGCTTTTTGAACGCCAGCGTGGTCAACGCCGGCGACGGAGCGCACGAACATCCCACCCAGGCGCTGCTCGATGTATTCACGATCCGGGAGAAAAAGGGCCGGATCGAAGGCCTGAACGTGACCATTCTCGGCGACATCCTTTACAGCCGGGTCGCGCGGTCCAACATCTGGGCTTTGCTCAAACTGGGTGCGAAGGTGACGCTGTGCGGGCCTTCGACACTCGTGCCTCGCGACTTCGAGCGCTTGGGTTGCCGGATCACTCATGACGTGAGGGAAGCGATCGAGAACGCGGACATCATCAACCTGCTTCGAATTCAGCACGAACGGCAGCGCAAGACGATGTTCCCGAGCATCGGAGAGTACGCGAGCTTGTTCGGGTTGAATCGAGCGCGTCTGGCTTTGACCAAACCGGACGTGTTGATCATGCATCCAGGTCCGATCAATCGCGGGGTCGAGATCGACAGCAGCGTGGCGGACTGCAGCCGCTCGGTCATCCTGGAGCAAGTCACCAATGGTTTGGCCGTCCGGATGGCCGTGCTTTTCCTGGTCAACGGCGGGAAAGGCCCGCAGGAAATAAGGGCATAGGGGAAAGGAAGTGTTGGAGTAGTGGAGTGGTGAATCGCCCAACACTCCAATTCTCCATCACTCCACCTCTCCAATCCGCCTCCCGTCAAATCTCATTCCACGAAGTGATCGTAAAACCTCTTCGCGGCCCGTTCTTCCCGAGATTCTCGTCGTAGTGGAAATTGAAGTGGCCGTTCATTTTCACGGAGGAAGTCACGCTGGCGCCGACGAAATCGTAATTGTTGTTTCCTCCCCCGCCCAACGTAAACGCCGCATTCGGCGCGTAAATCGCCCCGGTGAACGCGGCGTTGCCGCTGAGGGAAAGCGACGTGTTGCTCGGGAGTCCGTAGTAGAAGAAATTCGTCGCGTTGCCCGGCGGGTTAACCACTCCACTGCCTCCGAGTGATGTGTTGGCGCCAGCCACGTAGAATTTGAGAGTGCTGTTGGTTGCGACGTAAATGTAAGACTGGCCCGAAAGGCTGACGTCGCCCGTCACGTAGAGCACCGCGTCACCCACGACGGCCAATTTATTCTGGCCGCTCATAGAGAGACTGGAGAGTTGCCAATTTCCGCTGGTCAGAACGAAGGTGTAGTTGGTCCCGTCGTACGAGCCTCCCGTCGGTGTGGATGCGCCGCCGGCAAATGGCGCCTGAACATCCGGGAATGCGACGTTCATGTCGTCGCTGGTCCAGCCCGGCTCGATGCCTTTGTTGCCGGCCTGATGCCAGGC
>JACPRI010000167.1 GCA_016190065.1 Verrucomicrobiota bacterium | reverse complement strand
GGGCGGGACGGAGGCGACGCAGGCCCGCGCCCGATTGGTCCGGGTGGTCCTGGCCAGCCCGCGAAGACGCTGAAGGCATTTATCAAAGATCGCGCGCAATCCGTGAAGGATCAGCTCGCGGGGAAGACAGAAGGGCAAACCTTCATGGGACGCGGGTTTGGCGGGCCTGGCGGTCTCCGTGGCGGGAGACGCGGTGGACCCGGAGGATTGCCTCCATTAGGCCTCGCCACGGTGCTGGGAGGTCCGATTATGGCAGCCATGGATTCGAACAAGGATGGAGAAGTCACCCGCGCCGAGTTTGCCGAGCGCTTCGCGAACTGGTTTGAGGCCTGGAATACAGACAAGAGCGGTCTTCTCACGGACCAACAGCTTCGCGTCGGGCTTGGCCGAGACCTTTTGCCAATCCAAGGAGTTCCACCGGGCGGCTTGCGTCCTCCAGTCGAGCCGCCGTCACGCAAATAGAGCCGGGTTCGGCACCGCCCATTCACTGAACACGCCGCTGCGTTGCAACATCCAATCATCATGTCCCCATCGACCGACTCGCGGGAAAATCGGGAATTCGCCTCTGAATTGAAGTTCCTGGTCCCGCCCGCGCTGTGCGAACCCATCCGTGACTGGGCGCGCGCCCGTTTGTCGCCGGACCCGCATGTTTCCGCAGACCTAGGCGATGCCTATCGCATCACGAGTCTCTACTTTGACACCGAACAATTTGACGTCTTCTATCGCAAAGGCTCGTACGGACGGAGCAAGTATCGGATTCGCCGGTATGGTCCGAGCGAATTCGCTTTTCTGGAACGCAAACTTAAGACACGGGGCCTGGTGAGCAAACGCCGGTCACTGGTCAAAATCGACCAATTACCACTCCTGGCTGATGGGGCGCCCGACCGGGAGTGGTCTGGTTTCTGGTACCACCAGCGTTTGATCGCACGGCGCTTGAAACCTATTTGTGAAATTGCCTACCGCCGGACCGCCCGCGTAACGATGACCAGCTCCGGGCCCATCCGGCTGACCATGGACGAGGACATTCGTTCGGTGGCTGCGAGCCACGTCGCCTTTAACGGCGCCCACGAAGGCGGCCTGCTGTCCAAAGATCATGTCATCCTGGAATTGAAGTTCCGCCTGGAGATGCCGGGGGTGTTCAAAGAATTGCTCGAGGCTTTTCAACTTAAGCCACAGCCGGTCTCTAAATACCGTCTGGCGGCGGTCGCGCTCGGACTGGTTGTGGAACAGGAGCCAAAAGAGGCTAAGGCAGCGCCGGTGTGATAATGCGGTAGAATCGGCTTGGCCCGTCCGCCTCGGAATCCTTCACGACGATTTCCCCCACGGCGGATTGGGCCGGGACGTTCGCGAGTTTCAACCAAAGGGGCGAACTGACCAAATCCTTGTACTGAACCGTGTACGTTATTCCTGCTTGCGCCGTGAAATGAAGGGCGAATTCGTTTCTGACACGGCGCATGGAAGTGATTCTTGGGTGGCCTTGAGATCGAACGACCCAGGTGCGGGACCGGGTGATGACAGCGTCCGAACCCAACTCCGCGTCGTTCTGGTACCAACCGGAATCCCGCTTGCCAATGACCTCAACGAAATGGGGACCGTCCGCGAGGCTCAGGAGCAAGATCGGCGTGTCAATCGGTGTCTCCGCGCTCCAAGGGCCGGAGTCGAGCCGCCATTGATGATGCGTGTAGCCGGCGCCTCCGGGCCAGCCAGCCAACGGGATGCCGCTGTCTTTGCGGTTCACGCCCACGGTGAGCGTAGCGGTGGTCTGAGCGGTTGTGTCGCTCGGTTCGCCTGAAATGGAGACGCCAAACGGGATTACGCCGCCTTGATCGCGTCCGTTCGGTCCGGCTCCAATTGCAGGCGAGCCGGGTAAGAGACTGAACCAGTCGCGCAAGGTTTGTGCGTCGGACCAGGAGGTGAATTGCGTTTCCCCAAGCTGCGGAATGTGTTTGAGTTTCGGATCGACCACCACGTTGCCGCGGCCAGGCCCGTTCCAAGGGAGCGGCAGGATGTTGTTGATCAGCGTGACAGTGGTTTGACCTGCTTCGTAGTTTCGCACGAGTTGTTCGGCGTCCACGATGATGTTGCCTTCGAGAAAGACTCCGGCACCGAATGAGGACGGCACTGGCTCAAGGTCGCGCACGCACACGACGCCGGAAGCCGCGTCGAGGCCGCCAGCCGTTGTCGTGCGGACGATCGTGTTGTTGATCAGGGTAAAATAATTCCCCTCCTTGACCGTCACCGCATTGTCGCAGTCAAAAAAGAGGTTGCCCAGGATCGTAATCTCAGAGGTGTCGATACCGTACGCGCCTCCTGAAATTGCACTCGAGCTGTCCGGCGCGCCGTTTCTGTGGGCGTGCATGAAAATGTTTCCTTCGATCCACGCGTCGGTGCCGTCGAGGTCGAGGATGTCATCGCTCGCGCCCGTGAACACGTTGTTGCAAATCTGGATGATCGGCCCCGGGCGATTGCCGCCGGTGAAATCCATCGCGTCGTTGTAGCCGAGGGTGCTTCCAAAAAAGCATTCGCGCACGACGCCGCGGCCCCCGGCTTTGATGCCGCCGGCGCCGTGCACAAGCTCGAACGGCTCAATGCCGGACGGGAAATGGCAATGGCTGATGAGGAAGGAGCTGCCGTCAACCGAGACATACGGCCGGTCCGTCGTACCGAAATCGACGTGGTCGAGGAGCACGGTGCCTCCGTAAGAACGAATCACCGTCGAGTCATTGAATTCGATTTGAGCAAAGCGAATCCGGGTCTCGGGCGAACCGGCGCCGCCGATGATGATAATCCCGCCCCATCGGGCATTGGCGCCCGGAGCTCGCGTGAAACGGATTGGCGCCGTCGCCGCGCCTTCCGCCAGCAACCGCCCTCCATCGGCGATGGTGAGTTCCACGCCTTCGCCCGCATGCACCGTTGTCCCGGGTTCAATAGCCAGCGTCGCGTCTTTCTCGATAATGAGGTTGCCGGAGACGGTGTAAGGACTGCCCGCAGCGCGCCAGGTCGTGTCGCGGGTGATGGTTCCACTCACATCGGCGGCATCAACAGCCAGCGCGCCGATCGCGGCCATCAGTATTGGCAGCGAGCGGCAAGCATGGACCTTCGCTATCATCTTCCTGAAAGTGGTGTTTGGGCTTGCTGGCTCAAGAACGTGAACGCAATGTCACACGGCATGCGGGCGCGCGCAAGAGTTCCACCAGTTCATCTGGTCCCATTTAACGATTTAACGTTGTAACGTTTTAACGATCTGCACCCCGTGCGGTGACCGGTTTGATTTGGTTTGGAAATCGGCGGATGACAAGGAAGATAGCCGTGGTCGGAGATGAAACACTTCAAAGCCATCGCCGCGATGTCGGAAAACCGCGTGATCGGACACGGGAACAAGATTCCCTGGCATCTGCCGGAGGATTTCCAGTGGTTCAAAAAGATGACGTTGGGGAATATCACGGTCATGGGGCGCAAGACGTTTGAAAGCCTGGGCCAGCCCCTGGCGAACCGGAAGAACCTGATTCTGACTCGACACCCCCGGCGCCTCATCAAGAGCCATCCCGAAGTCTTTGGCGCTTACAAGGAGTGGAGAGGAGGAAGCCATCTGAAGAGTCCTTACCAATTTCATTTCACGAAGATCGATGGAAATCATGAGGAGGACATTCTGATCTTTAACTCGCTGGAAATGCTGAATCCGGCTGAATTTCCGATCGAGATCTTCATCTGTGGCGGCGCGCAAATCTATGCGCAGGCTTTGCCCTTTTGCTCCGATTTGTTTCTCACGCGAGTCAAACGGCACGTCGAGGGCGATGCGTTTTTTCCGGCCTTTGAAGATCGGTTCGAACTGGTCGAGGACGTCCTGGACCGGGAAGAATTTTCAATCCGGCACTACCGCAACTCTGCGCTCTTGCGGCTGGGAGTCTGATCGTAAGCCCTCGAAGTGCACACTTATAGAAGTGTGCACAAGACATTGACACCCTCGGGCGAGACGTTCAGCCAAACCAAAACCGAGAGTAACGGACGGATTACGGCCCGGTCTTCTTTTGGAATGGCTACCGGAGCATCTTCTCGGTTTACTCACCGCGCAATCTTTCATGTCCCAGATGTTGAAATCCTCCGGCGCGATGGGCGCCGCCACGCTGGCCAGCCGCGTGCTGGGGATGCTCCGCGAAATTCTGTATGCGCGGTTCATGGGAGACGGTCCGGTCGCCGGAGCCTTCAAACTGGCTTTCATGGTGCCGAACCTTTTCCGACGGTTGCTGGGCGAGGGCGCCCTGACGGCCGCGTTCATCCCCATCTTCAAGGAAAAGGAACGGACGGCCGGCGAACAGGAGATGTGGCGCGCGGCCAATGCCGTGATCTCGGGTCTGATCGTGTCCGCGAGCGCCATCATCGGGCTGGTTTTGCTGGGCCTTTCGCTGGTCTTGCTCTCGGATTCGCCGCGAACCTTTGGCGGCCTCTGGCCGGCCACCGATGCCGGTGCGGCGGCGGAGTTTGCCCAGCCGGCTTTTCCGGCCGCCGGCTGGCTCAGCCCGGAAACGCGCCTCATGCTGGAGCTGCTGCGCGTCATGTTTCCGTACATGCTGCTGGTTTGTCTGGCCGCCGTGTTCATGGGCATGCTGAATTCGCGCGGCTTTTTTTTCATCCCCGCGATGGGCGCGGCGGTCTTGAACGGAATTCTGATCGTCACGGTGCTCTGGATCGCGCCGCACTTCGGAGCAACACTGGAGCAACAAATCTTCACCGTGGCCATCGGCGTCCTGGGCGCGGGTCTGGCGCAAGCCGCGTATCAACTGCCGCTCTTGTGGGGAGAGGGTTTCCGATACCGCTGGACGTCTCCCTGGAGCAACGACACGGTTCGAACCGTCGTGCAACGGATGATCCCCGGAATGATGGGCGTCGCGGCGTTTCAGATCAACGTGGTGCTGACTCAAGGCATCGCGTTCTGGTTCGACCCGAAAATTGTCGCTTCGTTTGACTACGCCGTCCGCCTCATGGAATTGCCGCAAGGCGTTTTTGGAATTTCCCTCGCCACATTTTTATTGCCGACGCTGTCCGGATTGGCGGCTGAGAAAAAATTCGCGGAGTTCCGCACGACAGTCCGGCAAGCGTTCGGCTACCTGATTTTCGCGAACCTGATTGCTTCGGTTTGTCTGGCGGTTTTGGCGGAGCCGATCATCCGGCTGCTCTTCGAGCGCGGCGAATTCACTTCGCTCGCGACGCGCCGAGCGAGCTTTGCCCTGGCGTGTCTCGCGCCCGGGCTCATCGCGTTCTCGACGGTGAACATCCTGGCGCGCGCGTTCTATGCGTTGGGCGACACGCAAACACCGATGAAGATCAGTTGCGTTTGTCTGGCCATCAACGTCGTGTTTGTCCTCGGTCTGGCGGGTCCGTTCCAGCAAGGCGGCCTGGGCATCGCGAACACGCTCAGCGCGGCCGTGAATGTCTGGCTGTTGCTCCACGCGCTGCGGCGAAAGCTGAAACAATTGGGACTGGGCGAGCTTCGCCGCCACGTGGTTCAGATGGCCGGCGGCGCGATCCTGGCCGGTGAAGCCGCGTGGCTCTGCAGTGCGGCGTGGGAACGCTGGATCGGCCACGGCGGAATCATGGAGAAGCTCGGCGCGGTCTTTGTGCCTCTCGCCCTGGCGAGCTT
>JACPRI010000200.1 GCA_016190065.1 Verrucomicrobiota bacterium | reverse complement strand
TCGCGCAAACGCGATCTCAAAAACGCCCAAAACCAGGTCGGCATCACTCAGGACGCCATCCAGACCGCCGAACGCGCGGTCGAGAATGCCCAGGCTCGCGTGCGCGACGCCCGCAAACGCCTGGGCTACGCGACGATCACGGCCCCGGCTTCCGGATATGTCACCGAAGTGAATGTGCACATCGGACAGCCCGTGAACCTGGGAACTCACTTGTTTACCATCGCTCCCTTGGACGAATACGAAGTGCGGGTGCCGATCTACAAATACGAAGAGTTCAAGCGCCTCAAAGCCGGGCTGCCCGCTTACGTCAAAGTTGAAGCCACTGAGTTCACCGGCTCGATTGAACGGTTGAGCGCGACGACCCAGCCGGATCGTTGGGGACGAGACAGCAACTACGCGTTCGTTCGCTTCAAAGGAAACGGATCGCTCGGCCTCCTCGGCTTGAATGCCGACGTGCGTCTGGCGCTTCCGCCCCCCGAGCAGCGGCCCACCAAAGTAACCACTTTGTTCAATGCGCTCACCGGCCACGGGGCCGACGACGCCAAATCACGAACGGCGTCGGTCACACCAGGCTGGATGATGGTGGGATTCGGCAAAGTGGTCGGTTGCGCCTGCCTGCTCGTGACCTTGACGTTGCTGGCCTCGGCGCTCTTCCGGAGCGCGCTCATCGCGATTCTCGGTGTGATCGGCCTTTGGCACATCTCGAATCTCCTCTTTGATTTTGCAGGTTTGCCGGATCTCTCCTACCTGGAAATGGTCCGGAACATGGACAAGGTTTTGGGCGGCATCGCGAGTCCGGTCGATGAATTGACCAGTCTGGCCTGGCTCTTCGGAATCGCCGTTGCCTTTGGCATCATGGCGATGTGCGTCTTCATTTCCCGCGACCCCGTCCGATGAGTTTCATGCGATTCTTAACTGCCTTCTTTTTGCTTGCGGCTGGCTCAGCAATCGCCAGCGCCTCCCCAGAGGCGCCCGCCAATGCGCCCGGCGCCGAGACCAGAGTTTTGGAAACGGTCTTCGACCTGAAACGGCCAGGCGACGCGGATCTTCTCCTGCTGAGAAATGGCGAAAAACTGACCGGAACCATTTCAAATCAGAACTTCCGGCTCATCACTGCTTACACTCAACTGGACCTGGCGACGCGCCACATTGCCGGAATCGATTTGGAGCGAGGATTCTCCAGCCAGGAAGTAGTGGTCACCGTCAACGGCAATCGCTTCTCCGGCTTCCTGCATGAACCGGCTTTTGGGCTTCGATTGGAGAATGGCCAGCAAATTGAAGTGCGGAGGGAAAAGGTAGCGAAAGCCATTTTCCGAATTCGAGCCGACGAATCAGGAACGCATCCTCGCTCGCACTTGATCCGCCTGAGAAACGGCGATGTCCTGAGCGGCTCGCTGGCCGCGGCTCCGGTGCTCGAAGGCGCGAACCACGAGAAACCGTCCTTTCAATTTGGCGATGTCGAAACACTCGCCCTGGCGCCGGGCGAACTTCCGCGAGCGACCGCTCGCTTGCGCAACGGCGATTCGTGGCAGGGCATCCTGCGCAGCGAGGAGATCAGCCTTGAGCTTGATCTGGGCCTGCGCGTTCAAATCTACCAGGGCCGCATCAGCTTGATTGATGGCCGGCCGGAGGCGCTGGCGGATTTGCGAACTGGCAGGGACGCATTCCACCGTGTCCCGGAGATCTCTTCCGGCTCACCCCAAACCGCGAGTTCTGGCCGATCGAGCCAGGACCGAGCGAGGGATCGCGACGGTTTGGTCTGGATTTCTCCCGGCACGTTCCTGATGGGCAGTCCGCCGGATGAAGCGGACCGCGGATTGGACGAGGGACCGCAGGTCAAGATCGCGATCGCTCATGGATACTGGATTGGGAAATGCGAGGTGACTCAAGCGCAGTATCGCGACGTCATGGGGATCAACCCAAGCCACTTCACGGGAGATGCCAGCCGCCCCGTCGAGAAGGTCAGTTGGCAAGAGGCCCTGGAATACTGCGCCAGAATCACGGCTCTGGAACAGGCCGCGGGGACACTGCCCGAAGGCTTCGCATTTCGGCTGCCGACGGAGGCGGAGTGGGAATATGCGTGCCGGGCCGGCACTGCGTCGCGCTTCAGTTACGGAGACGATTTGGGCTACTCGCAATTGGGATCGCATGCCTGGTTCACCGGGAACAGCAGTTCCACCACGAATCCGGTTGGCACGCGGCGGCCCAATCCTTGGGGTTTGCACGACATGCACGGCAACGTTTGGGAATGGTGCCTGGACCATTGGGCGAGCGCGGGGCCAAACGAAGGATCGCTCGAAAGTCGCAACGAGCAAGGCTCGCTGCGCACGGCGCGTGGCGGGTCGTGGCTGTACGATGGCCGTTTTTGCCGTTCGGCCAATCGCGATGATTATTTCAAATCGAGCCGCTGTAGCGACCTCGGCTTCCGGGTCGTGCTCGCGCCGCTGCGGCCGTGAGTGAACCTCCGGACTGGAAGGCGCTGAGATCGTCCTCCAAACGTTACCCGAGCGGGACAGAGGATTAGTCCACTTCGCATTCCCGAAGCAGATTCCGATAAACCTCCCGCGCGTGCGCGTAATCCTTCTTCGCCTGCTCCGTTTCGTCGGCTTTGTAAAAGCGCTCCTTCTGCGACCAGCATTGATCGACGCTTTTCAAACACCATTCGGCGCTGCGGCGCGAGGCCCGAACCGGTTTGCCGTCCACCAGCACGAAAATCGGGTTCGTGTGCGACGACGGCAGAATCCTTAAGGCCACCCAACTGCTGCGGCCAATTTTCACATCGAAACTGATATCCTGGAGCTTTCCATCTGCGACGATGTTCTTGCGCGCAACCGGGTAGCCGTTGACGATGGCCTCCACGGGAACTTCCCGTGTGCCCTCGATTCGCGCCCGCTCCACGTCCCAGTACGGCTTCTGGTGGTAGGGGCTGCTTCTCAGCGACACGTTCGGCTTTTCGTACAACAGGGCCGCGACTTTCGCTTTCAATCGCACCGTATCCGGTTTCACCAGGCGGAGTTCGCTGCCATTTTCGCCCATCGCCACGTCGTTGGCCTTGAATTCAAGCAAGTGGCTCTTGCCGTCGCCGACATAGTTGCGGCCCTGCCGAATTCCTTCGCACCATTGGTCGTAGTTCAACTTGCCGTCGAGCTTCACGTAAGACCGCCCCAGGCCGACGCGCTCGCCGTAAATGCACGGGAAATCGGTTTCGCCGCTGACGCGAGTGCGGAACCCGACGTTCAGGGTGTGATACCAGATGTTCAACTCCCACACGTAGGGCGTGTCCGCTGTGGAAATGAAATCCACCGCCGGCACTAGCTTCCCGTCTGGACCGGGCACTTGATGAGTCACATCCATGATGTACTCATTGGCGCCGATGCCGTTGAAAGGCGGGATGATGTAATTGGGCAATTCGTCCGAAAGCGTGACGACTTCTCCGGAAGTTCGGCTGCTCACAGGCGCATTGCCGGCCGGACGCGCTTCCAGGCCCCAGCCCGAATGCGCCGGCCCGCAGACGGCGCCTTGCTTCTTCGCCCAACGGAGCGTATTCAAGCCCAGCGTGGGCCAGTGATCCTTCGAGTCCCCACCGGGATAGATTTCCTCCTTCAAGCGCAGCAAACAGAGGTGGCCGGACTGGTGCGACCCAAAGCCAGAGACCTCGACATCGTAGTGCAGAATATACGGGTGCTGCGAAACCTTGTCGTCCTTGCCCGTGAAAAACTGCTTCTGATAATCGAAGCACGGCCCCCAGGTCAGGTTGCAGCCGACCTTCAAGTCCTCGCCCTGGCAATGCCGCATCATGTCCGGCGCGTGAACCCCTTCGGTCGGGTTGGTGTAGTGCGCGCACCCAGCCGCATGAATATGATGATCACCCGACCACCAGCCAAGTTTAGAGGGATCAATCCAGCGTTTGAGCTGAAAACTGACGGTCTTGGGTCTCCCTGTCACCTCGACCTTCGTCGTGTCAATGAAGTATTCCGGACCGCGCCCGAATTCAATGGAGTAGGTTCCGGCCGGCAGCCTGACTTTCTCGCCGTCGGCGCGATAAACCTGCGGGTGAAACGCAAAATCGGGCGCCAGCCGCTTTGCTTGCGAGGGATAAACGCGTCCTTGCTGGTCGCGAATGACGAAGCTCCCCGTGGTCGGACGCTTGGTTTCATCCAAAACTTTGAAAGTAACCTCCGGAGCCGCCGCGCACTGGAACGTCATGGCGAGCTCAGTGCCGCGCGCGATGTTTTGAGTGCCCTGGGCGAGATTAAACGCGATCTTCGCCGGGCGGTCGCCAGCATCGCGGCTGTAGAGTTGCATGATGCGATATTCCAGATTCAACCCGCTCAGTTGCTCGCGGAGAGGCTGTTTGTTGAACATCTGCAGGTCCAGCCATAAGTCGGCGGCGCTGAGCTGACCGGGACTTCCGCCTCGCACGCGATAGGCTCGATCGGACGCAGTGATACTGGAGCCGCTCTCGAAAAGAGACAGGGCATTCGGACTAACGGCGCGCAATTCCGCCGTGATGCCCGGCTCGTTGTGAACTTTGACGAGAAACTGCCGCCAGCCTTGCTGGACCAATTCAGGTTTGGCTCGCCCCGCCGATACCTTGACGCCGGGTTCAGGAGTAATGGTGACGCCGAGCAAGCAGTACGCGTCGAGGATTCTCTGGATCGCCTCGGTGGCTTGAGCTCCGCCCAGTCCGTTCATCGCCTTTTCGAGAGCTTGTTTGTCGGCGGGACTGAACGGTGAGCCCAGATAATCGGCCGCTTCGATCAAACGCCTGACCTGGGCGATGATCGGCTGCCACTCGACCTTCTCGACGATGGACAGCGAAGGAGCCTCGGCTGCTGTGGCGATCGGGTTGAGTCCGACTGCGCCGGCAGCCAGCAGGATTGGAAGGAGGATTCTTTTGTGCGACATGAGTTGCCTTTCTGTTCGGGTGATTGGACTCGGCAGGATCGGCGATTCTCCGCCGTTTGCACAGCCGGAAATTCGGCGGCCGCGCTGTCGACTCCGCGACGGCCCAAGCGTCACTGGCCTGCTTCGAGAACCGGCGCGGGAGAACCTCTCCACGCGTTTCGCTTGGCCCAGGCGATCAGTTCGGGATACAACTCGGATTGGATGGAATCGGGCAGATAAACCAGTTCCAGAGTTTCTTCCCAGATCATCCCGAAACTTTCTTCGACAGAAAAGCCACGTCTCACGCATTGGACCAGGGCGCGCTTGAATCGGAACTGAAATTCAGTCTTCACTTCCATTTCGCGAACCCGGTCCTTCACCTCCTGCGGAGCGACGATTGCGGAGTCCCACGAATTTTTCATGCGGGAGCAAAACTGAACTTGCGAAAAAAATAGTCAAGTCATCGTGCGAAAAAGTTGTCCACTCTGTTAACACTGTTCACAATCGCGTGGAAATTTTTTCTCGAACGCGCGCGGGAAGATTCTTCCGGCGCTTCCAGCGGCCGCGCGACGTGGCCGGGACGCCATTTCAAATCTCAGATTTCAGATTTCAAATCCGGAGCTTCCGTCGCAGCAAACCAAAAAACTCGCGCGCTTGCGGAACGTTGAGCCACAGCAGCACGGCGCCGTAGAGCAAGCTCGCCAGGGCGAGAGGCACAAAGACCGCGCCGAGCTTCTCCATGATTCCGCCGTGGCCGATCCAGCGTTCCCACGCCGCACTGCAGAGCCACGCGGCTTCACCGGCCAGGATCGCGCCGCCGGCCATCTGAACCACG
>JACPRI010000162.1 GCA_016190065.1 Verrucomicrobiota bacterium | reverse complement strand
GGAATCGAGCCCAACCCGGCTTTCATGAATTGAGAAATGATGTCTTCAAGCGGCATTTGGAAGACCTCGCGAAAATGAATGAACTCGCTTGGGCTGAACCCGTGAATGTTGACTTGCGGGAACTTGTTTTTGAGGTGCGAAAGCAGATCGAGATACCATTGCAGGGAGAGCTTCGGGTGATGCCCGCCTTGCATCAGAATCTGTGTCCCACCCAACGCGACGGTCTCTTCGATTTTCTTATCAATCTCGTCGTAGGTGATGATGTAAGCATCGTCCTCCTTTTCCGTGCGGTAAAACGCGCAGAACTTGCAATAGACATTGCAGACGTTCGTGTAATTGATGTTGCGGTCGATGATGTAAGTGACGACTTCGTTGCCGCGGCCGTCATAGGCATTGGCCTTGGCGAGCTGCCGTCGGCGATCCGCCAACGCGCCGAGTTCCTCCAAGGGCAGATGGTATAGCCGGAGCGCTTCGGATTGATCAATTCGCTGGCCATCCCAGACTTTCTGTAACAAGTCATCTATGGTCGTGTCGTAGATCATCTCACTTCAGTGCCCGACCGGCTAAGGATCCAGCCGGTTGGCTTCGGTTTGGTTGACCGACCAGGAGCCCGCGAGAGAATTGTCATTGTTCCACCGGCGGTGCCAGGTGTCATTTCTAGGATTGATCACATCGTTGCGGAGAGCGCTCTCCGCATGGCCATCGCAGAACATCAGAACTGCGCGGCGATTGTGGCGGTTTGAGGGCCATTCGGTGGAAGTGGTCGGGTCGATATTGGCGTCGTACTGCCCTCGAGTAGGTTTGGCGCTGCTGCCGTCGCCCGGTTTGCTGTCGCCCAGCATGATCATGTCGGAAGGCATCCGGACGGCTGCTTCTTTAACCTCGTAGGAAAGAGTATCCACATCCCCGCCCAGGCCCTTGTCCGAGAAAGCCGGGAAAGCTCCCCAGTCGTTGTAGCCGACAGAAAAAAGGGCCGCTTCGCTGATACCCCAAGGATCCCGGCCGCCGCCGTAGAGGTTGGGTGCGCCAAGCGTTTTGTTGAGGTTCGTGCTCCAACGGCTATCAGGCCGAGCGGCGGGACACGCGAAGATTTCCCGGTTGGTTCCAATCTGAGTGAAAAGCCGAGCCGGCCACACATAGCGGACGCCGCCCTGGGCGAAGAGAGTGCCTGGATACTTAGCGTTGTCCTGGACGTACATGACGGTCCCGATGCCGAGTTGGCGCATGTTGTTGAGGCAGGAGGTCTGTTTGGCCTTCGACTTCGCTCTCGCCAACGCGGGCAGCAGCATCGCGGCCAGGATCGCGATGATGGCGATGACGACGAGCAATTCGATCAGCGTGAAAGCCGCCGTCCGGCTCCGGAGGAGGAGGGATCTGAGAATTGTTGAATCGGGAACGTTCTTGGGTCTTGCGAGGGAATTGGGCGATTGGGGGGTCGATTGGACAGTTTTCATGGTCAACCTTTCTCAAGCAAACGCACGGGACATTTTCAAGCTTCATGTTAGGAACAAGGGGGCGGCTTCGCGAGACAATTCTGAAAACGGTTCTCGACAGCCTGATCGGAAAAAGGGTAAGCACTCGCGGAGTGTTGATGCTGGATCGTCATGTCCCAATTCTGTGCGGCTCAGTTGCAGCCGGTGTGTTGTCCGCGGCGCTGCAATCGAATGCAGCCGACGCGAGCAACTACCTGCTTTTCAGCAAGGGGCCGTTGCTGGTGCGCCCGCGGCTGTCGGTGTCTGAGGATTACACCGACAATCTGTTTTCGCAGTCCGAGGGCACAAGCGAGTTCATTTCCACGATCAGTCCGGGAGTGAACATCCAGTTCGGGCGGCTGGCGAAGAATTTCGTGGCGTTGGAGTACTCGCTTAGCCAACACTTTTACATGGATCGATCCGATCTGAATTCGGGCGAACATAGCTTCGGTCTCCGTAGCCGCGTTCAAGGCGACCGCCTTGTCTTGAGCGGAAGCGACTCCGTGCAATTGCTCTCCAGTCCGGTCGGGCTCGTCACAGAATACCTCCAGAGATTCGCGGCGACTCCGCCAACACCGGGCACGGAAGGCGGAGCAGCACCACCTCCAGCAGGCGGAGAACCTCCCGGAACTGTTCAGGGACCCGAGGTGATTTCTGCCATTGCGGATCGAAGTGTGGATCGGAATATTTTTTTTGATGGCTACAGTTTGAGCTACGCGATCAGCGAAAAGACCGGTATCTATTTGCAGGGGCAACACTCGACGACCGACTACGAACAGGGGATCGGTCTCTACGACATCAATACGCTTCGGGCTACGGCTGGCTTCGGATTTCAGGCGTTCCCGAAGGTCGGGTTCTTCGGTGAGATGTCTTACGGCCAAACAGCAACGACGCCGAACTTTCCTGCGCCGAAGAATCCCCACGTTGAATTTCTGGGAGGCGGCTTGGGGGCTCGAGGCAACTTTACGTCGAAACTGTCTGGCTCAGTGCGAGTCGGCTACGAAGCGCGGGAATTCAGCGATCAGACCCCGACGCCAAGTTCGCCGGTGGCGGACATGTCATTGAGCTATCGAGCAACCCAGAAGAGCGCAGTCTCACTCACGTTTGGCCGACTCCACGATGTTTCGATCCAATACGGCAAGGAATCCTATACCGCCAATGTCGCATCGATCCAATGGGACCAGGTGCTGGGCGCGTCGCACAAGTGGAGGGCATCGGTGGGAGGACGGTTCGGGACATTCGACTACCAGTCTCCCGACAGCGCCGCGCAACGGCAGTACGACCAATACTCGGCCTATTTTAGACTGGCATATCAGATACAACTGTGGTTAAGTGCCAGCCTGGGTTACACCTGGGATAGCATTCGAACGGGCTCGGGTGGAGGATACGATTACGATATTAACCGTGCCTCGGTAGGGATTGCCATTGGTTATTAGCATGAGAACTATGATTAATCGCTTGAATCGAGTCGGCCTGGTGCTGCTGCTGGCGACAAGTTGGACCAGTGCCGCAGAAAGCGAGGATGAAGCCGACCGAAAAATCGCGCCCGCCGACACGCTCATTATCGACGTTCTCAACGAGAAGGGTTTGTCGGTGGAACGGCGAGTCGAACAGGGCGGGACGATTAACTATCCGCTTTTGAAGATCGTCATTGTGGCGGGCAAGACGACGCGAGACGTTGCGGTCGAGATCACAGAACGGCTTGGAAAGGAGTTCCTCGTGGATCCGCAGGTGAGCGTGAATGTCAAAGAGTATAGCTCCCGCACCGTGAGTGTTTTGGGAGAGGTTGTGGGTAAGACCGGCGCCATCAAATTGCCCGGCGAGCGTCAGATGGACATTCTGGAGGCGATCACCGAGGCGGGCGGGTTCACGCAAAACGCCAAGAAGAACGGAATCGAGCTTTGGCGGAAAGGCAAACGCCAGATCTTCAAGATGGAAGAGTTGCTGAAAGTCTCCGATCCGAGAAAGAAAGTGTGGTTGGAGCCGGGTGACGTGATCTACGTTCCTGAAAAATTCTGGTAATCGCCCTTTATGGAGAACGAGAACTTAGGCCAGTTCAATCAGACGGGACAAGAAGACACGATCAATCTGCGCCATTACTGGCACGTTATCCTGGAGCGGCGCTGGCTGATCATGACGGCGTTCATCTCGGTTTTCGTGTTGAGTTTGATTTACCTTTTCAAGGCCACGCCGATCTACCGCGCCACAGCCCGCCTTCAGATTGATCCCGAGGCGGACAACATTCTCCGGGTCGAAGGAATCGTGATGGCACGCCAGGAACAGGATTACCTCCAGACGCAATACAAGAACCTGCTCAGCCGGACCTTGATCCGCTCTGTCTTCAACCAGCTCAACTTGAAGGACGATGAACGGTACGCCCGAGCTTTGGACCCCGTGACCGCCCTGGTAGGGGACCTTCAGGTTGCCCCCATTCGCTTGAGCCGGTTGGTGGACATCAGCGCCGAGCACCCCGACGCCAGCCAAGCCGCCCGAGTGGTCAACGCGTGGGCGACGAATTTCATGCGGCGCAACCTCGACCAAAAGATCACGAATTCTTTGGATGTGGTGGAACGGCTGAAAGATGAAATTGGCAAACAGCGGATCGATCTCGAAGCGGCCGAAAGAAAGGTCCAGGAATATACCAAATCGAAGAAGATTGTGTCGTTTGACGAGGGCGAAAATATCGTTCTCCAGGCGCTGAAACAGTACACCGACCAGCTTGCGGTCAGGACCGCGGCGGCTGACGCGGCACAGAAAGTCGTCGAAGAAGTGGACATTTTCTTGAAGCAGGGCGTGGCGATCGACGCCTTGCCGCAAGTAGCTGACAATGCCCCAATTCAAGAACTGAAGAAGGAACTGGCGTTGGCCGAAGCCATCTTTGACGGGATCAAGAAGCGCTACCTGCACGGCATGATCGAATACCAGCAGGCCGAAGCGAATGTCCAGTCGTTGCGCTCCTCATTGAACAAGCAAGCCGCGACCCTCATCGAAGCCCTTCGGCACCGAGCACAGATGTCCAAGGCCGAGAAAGAGACCGTCGGCTTGCTCGTCAAGCAACAATCGGAATTGCAGCAGAATCTCAAAGACTTGCGGGTACAGTACGATATCTTGAAGCGCGAGTCGGCGGAGAAGGATTCCCTTTACAAGGCGGTGTTGGCCAAGGTCAACGAGATGGAATTGACCGCACGGAACAAGATCAACAACATCAATGTCGTCTATGACGCGGACGTGCCGCTCAAGCACGTCAAGCCGCGCACGCTCTTGACCATCTTTTTGGGTATCATTGGCGGCCTGGGCGTCGCTTTGGGCCTGGCTTTCTTCGTCAATTACCTTGATGACTCGATCAAGAGCCAGGATGACGTCGAAACCTATCTTCGCTTGCCGTTCCTGGGGTACGTTCCGAATATCAAGACCAACAGCGTGGTCGAACGCGACCTGCAAGCGCACTCGCATCCACAGTCGAACGCAGCGGAAGGATTCCGCACGATTCGCGCGACCATTTCTCTTACGCACAAACCGGATCAGTTCCGGACTGTCGCGATCACGAGCACCATTCCGTCCGAAGGCAAATCGCTCGTCGCGTCCAATCTCGCGATTGTGACGGCGCAAACGGGGTTGAGAACGCTGCTTATCGATGCAGACCTCCGGCGCCCTTCCGTCCACAAGGCTTACCGTCTCCACAGCCCGATGGGCTTGTCTTCGTTCCTTATGGATGAAGTCAAACAAATCGATCCGATCATCCACAAAACCGAAGTTCCCAACCTGGACGTGATCTGCTGCGGCTCGGTGCCGTCGAATCCCTCGGAGCTGATCGGGTCAAAACGGATGAGCGAATTCCTGGAAGCGGTGCGTGGAAAATACGACCGGATTCTCCTGGACTGCCCGCCGATTTCGGCCGTTAGCGACCCTTTAATCATCGCCGCCATGTCCGACGGCGTTTTGTTCGTCACCAAATTCAACAAGATTCGCCGCGAACACGCGCGCAAATCAATTCAGAGGGTCCAGAACGCAGGCATCCACATCGTCGGCGTGGTGTTGAACGACATCGATTTCGAGGGGAAGGATTCCTACTACTACTCCTACTACTATTACCAGAATCGGTATTACTCGAGCCACTATCGCTCCGCGGGCGAGCGCGCCAAAGACAAATCGTCCGGCACCGGAAAGAGCGCGGAGCGGAACTAGTATCTCGAGAGCAAGACCCGCAGATCTTTCCGAGTCTTCGCCGGCCAACATTTCTTGTCGGTCAGGATGGCGTTTCTCAGAGCCTGGTGGCAGGAACAGCCGGGTGAAGTGGGAATTGTCGGGAGCACAGTTGCGATAACCTTTTTGGCCAGTGCCGCATTCTTCTGAAGGTTCGCCACAACTATTTCGACGGTGACGTGCTCTTCGTCCGTTTTCCAGCAATCGTAGTCCGTGACCATCGCCAGGGTCGCATAGGCGATTTCGGCTTCACGAGCGCACTTCGCTTCTCCGAGATTCGTCATACCAATGACCGAATAACCGGCGCGGCGATTCGTGAGCGATTCGGCGCGCGTGCTGAAGGCGGGGCCTTCCATGTTCACATAGACGCCGCCATCATGCACACGGGCGCCAACCTGGCGGCACGCCTTCAAGAGCAATCGGCGCAGGTCCTCGCAGATCGGATCCGCAAACGCGACGTGCGCCACGATTCCGCGCCCGAAAAAGGTGTGCTCTGCGGACTGCTTTGTGCGGTCCAGGAATTGATCCGGAAGAACGATGTCACAAGGCCTGAGGCGCGCTTGGAGTGAACCGACCGCACTGACGCTGATGATCCAGGCCACGTCCAGGCTCTTCATGGCCCAGATATTGGCGCGGTGATTCAGTTCGCTGGGAAGAATTCTGTGGCCTCGTCCGTGCCGAGGCAGGAAAACAACTTTACGTCCGGCAAGATTGCCGGTGAGCAAGCGATCTGAAGGCTGGCCGAAGGGCGTTCGGATCGTGCTCCATTTTTGCCCGGTCAGACCTTCAATATGGTAGAGGCCGCTGCCTCCGATGATGCCGATTCGATGCATTATTGAGGGGTTGAGTTTGTTTCGGGTTTCGGATTTCGGATTTCGCGCTTTGCGTTTTGGTTCAACAGGCTGGCCTGCCGGGCGGCGGTTCCAGACGCTGGCGCCTCATACCAGTCGTTTCGGAGCCAATCGGCCAGCAAACCGATCGCGTGCGCGTCGAGACGGTCCTTGCCAAAAGCGGGCATTCGATCGTTGCGTTTGCCGTAGAAGCGCTCGTGTCCAGGGTCGCTGATAAACTCGATCAGCCAGTCGCGCGAACCGTAGCCGGTCAACTCCGGTCCGGTCGGATCCTCGCCTTGATCATGAAATCGGTGACATTCGGTGCAGCGCATTTCCTCGCTGGCCATCAGCTTGCGTCCTTGGTTGATCGCCGGGATGTCCCGTTCTTCGGCCGCGCGTTGAGACTTCAGGTCGGCCTCAGCCGAAAGTGCCAGAATCACTTTGCGCAGTTTTTCTTTCTCCTCCGGCGCGTATTTGGCGACGTCGCGCACGACAAACCGCGCCATCCGCCCGTCCTTGAACTTGGTGCCGCCATAATATTGGAGGCTGGCAATGCGCGTGGCGTCCAGCAAGCCGGTCAGCCACTCGCGGCCACCAAAGCCTTTCAAGTCGGACGCCGTCTGCTCTTCCTTGAGTTTGTTCCCGGTCCCATCGTGGCCGGCGTAGCGGTGGCAACTGGCGCAATGCTTGGAGAAGAGTTTCGGTCCCTGGGTTTTCGGGTCGTCGCGCAAAAGATTGACGGCGCCGGCCGGCGGGATGCCCGTGGGCGCCTGGGCCAATTCTCGGACGCGCGCAGCGTTTCGCTTGGCTTCCTGGACCGCGATCTGATAGGCCGGATCGCGCTCATCCTGAGTCATCGCGAGATAGGTCAGCAGCGCCACGCCTACGAGCAAGGACACCGATAAGCCCACGTTGAAGACATGGCCGAGATGCCATCGGCCAATGATCGGCATCAGGAAAATAACGCCCATAATGAAACCCGGGATGACAACCGCTCCCCACACTTCGTAGCCTCCAGGAAAGAATTTCAAAAACTCGAACAGGAACAGGAAATACCATTCAGGCCGCGCCGCGGAATAGGTTTCGGAAGGATCCGCAGGTGCGGCCAGTTCAGCGCCCACATCTTCGCCGGTGTTGAACAGCCATGGACGAAGCACGAGAAACAAGATTGTCGCCATGACCGCCAGGCACGCGACGGCATCTTTCAACACCTGGTCGGGCCAGAAATATTCGTCCGGCTTTCGCTTTGGATCCTTGGCGGTGATGCCGTGGCGACGGAAAAGAAAAATATGCCAGACCAGCAGCAAGATGACCGTCGCCGGCAGCACGCCCGCGTGGAGGGCAAAGAAGCGCGTCAGCGTGTGATGCCCGTAGTCCGAGCCTCCGATGATGAGCTTCTGCATGGTCGGTCCAACGACGGGGACGATGGCCGCGATGTTGGTTGCGACCTTCGTGGCCCAGTATCCTTTCTGGTCCCACGGCAACAAGTATCCGGTTAACGAGAGCGCCAGCACGAGGAGCAACAGGCCGATCCCGAACCAGAAATTGAATTCGCGCGGCGCGCGGTACGCTCCGTCGATCACGACCTGCATCAGATGCAGGACCAGGAGAACGTTCATTACCGAAGCCGTAAAATGATGAATGCCGCGCAACAACCAACCGCCAGTCATCTCGTGCTGGATGAAATAAACGCTTTCCCATGCCGTCTGGGAACTGGGGCTGTAGGCCATCCAGAGAAACAGGCCGGTGATGAATTGAATCGTGAGCGTGAAAACCAGCGTGCTGCCCCAAACATAGCGCCAGCGTGCGCCGCCTGGAATGTTCTCGTAAAGGCTGTAGCGAACGATCCGCCGGTAACCTGTGCGCTGATCCAGCCAGTCCAGGAGCGCTTTCATGACACCGGAATCTTTTGGGCGTGGCCGGCGATGAAATTCTGGAACTTCACCCAGATTTCCGATTGATTGCGAATCTCCACCTCCAGGGCGTCTAGCGCGCGCGGGCTCGGGCTCTTGCGGTCCGCGATCGTTCCGTCCAGCGCAAACCGGCTGTTGTGGCAGGGACAGGAAAAAGCCTTCTGCGCCGAGCTGTACTCCACAAAACACCCGGCGTGCGGGCACACAACGTTCAGGGCAATCACCTGATTCGCTTCTGTCTTGCGGAGATAAACCGCGCCGATCGGCACGCGCGGAGACTTGTTCCAGGCGTCGGTCCGGTCCGCGATCACGGAAAACTGGCGCGGGGTGCCATCGGACGGCAACGAGTCAAGGGACGCGACATGGACAAAATCTCTCCTCTGGCCCTTGCGCTGGAGCGGGTCGAGGAAGACCGTCAGGGCCGCGCAAGTCGGGATCGCGCCGGCCAGACCGCTGATTACGATGGATCCGGCCTTCTTGACAAAATCACGGCGCGCAGATTCCTGGGGTCGTTCTGGTTCTTCCATACGCTCGACGGGGCCTACCATTACCTGAGGAGTGGCGGCAAAGGCAATTCGCAAACCAGAAAAATGCGGGCGATTACACAGCGTTCAACTCGGTTGAACGTGGGAGAACTTCATGCCCAGGACGAGAAACGCGACCAAGCCGAAATAGAGCATTCCCATGATCCACCGCTGGTTGGGCGTCACCTCGAAGTAGCGGGCTTCTTCCTCAGTCTTTCTCCGGAACAGCGAGATCACTCTGGGCAACGAACAAACGAAAATAAACAGGAGGATAAAATTGAAATGGGTCACCATCAGATAACCAATGACTGCGATTCCGATGATCCATAACCAGGGTGAGAGCGCCGTCACAATTCGCCCGCCATCGAGAAAGCCGATCGGCGCCAGATTAAAAAGGTTGAGGAAGAAGCCCGTGTAGGTCAGCGCCGAAAACATGCGATGGCCCGTCAGGAGATAAAGAACGAAGCACAGGATGGCGCCGACGGTGCCGAGCAGCGGGCCGCCAATGCCCACTTGCGCTTCCACCCAGGCGTTTTTGGGAGCTTCCCTGAGGGCGATGAACGCTCCCATGAATGGAATAAAAACCGGCGCGCCGACCTTGAGCCCCAGCCGCTTGGCGGCGACCAGATGCCCGCACTCGTGAACCAAGATTAGGAGGACGAAACCCAGCGCAAACCACCAACCCCAGCTCAACGCGTAGAACCAGATCGACACGAACATTGAGCCGCCGGTCTTCAGCAGCACCGGCAAGAACTTCAGGACTCCGAACAGGACAGCCTTGAATTTGACCAGCAGATAGCCAAGGGCCGCGAGGGGAACGAGAGCTTTCTTCAACTTCTGCCACCCGCTCGGCCGAACTGGCCCTGGGCCAGGACCAGGATGTGTCGAATCATACGGATACGCTTCCATCGCGGTAAGGCTTGAAGTTTTTGGACGGTTGGTCAATCGAATTAGGCTATGCATGCGATGGTCCTGGAAGCAGCCCGCCGATCCCTCTGCCTTAAGGAACGCTCCATCCCCGAACCCGGTCCAGGGCAGTTGTTGGTTCGCGTGCACGCGTGCGCTGTCTGCCGGACGGATCTTCACATTGTCGATGGCGAGCTTCCTCATCCGAAGCTGCCGCTCATTCCAGGGCACGAAATCGTCGGCACAGTTGTTGAAAAAGGTGAAGCCGCCGAAGGCCTTCGACCCGGCGACCGCGTCGGCATTCCGTGGTTGGGCTGGACTTGCGGAAAATGTCCGTTCTGCCGCTCCGGACGTGAGAATCTCTGCGACTCGGCGCAATTTACCGGTTACACGCTCGATGGCGGATACGCCGAGTACGCCGTGGCTGACGAACGATTCTGTTTTCGGATTCCGGATGCGTACTCCGACACCGAGGCCGCGCCGCTCCTCTGTGCGGGTCTGATCGGTTACCGATCGTTGGCCAAAGCCGGCGATGCGGAGCGTTTGGGCATTTACGGATTCGGCGCTGCCGCTCATATCGTGACTCAGGTGGCACGGCACCAAGGACGGCGCGTCTTCGCTTTCACCCGGCCCGGAGACGAAGCGGGGCAAAAGTTCGCGCTGAGCCTCGGCGCAGTCTGGGCGGGAGATTCTGACCGGCTTCCGCCCGAATCTTTAGATGCGGCGATCATTTTCGCTCCCGTCGGCAGCCTGATTCCAGCCGCGCTGTGCGCAACCAGGAAAGGTGGTGCCGTGATTTGCGGCGGCATCCATATGAACGAGATTCCCGCATTTCCCTATCGCCTTCTTTGGGAAGAACGCATCCTTTGCTCCGTTGCAAACCTCACCCGCCTTGATGCCCAAGAATTTCTGACGATCGCGCCGCAGGTGCCCGTGCGGACTCGCACGGAGGCATTCCCACTGGTTGAGGCGAATCGCGCTCTGAATTGCCTCCGAGCCGGCAAGATTTCCGGTGCGGCGGTGCTGGTCGCGAAATGAATGGCCGGGAGGGCCGGGTTTGATCGAGACAAACCTAATTTGAGGCCAATAGGGGCAGCACCTCCGCTGCAAAGTCATTTCAAGTCATTTCAAGTCATTTCAAGAACATTTCAATATTTGCAAAGTGCGGGCCGGACCCCTAGATTCCTCATTGGAGCCTAAAGCGGTTCTTGGGTATGTGGCCAGGCCTCAGCGAAGTTCGATCCCGGCGCAGACCACAACGATGCTCCGCTTTCGGGCTTGTGGCACGATGAGATCGTGGCGGAACAATTCAGCGAGGCAGAAGCTCAACAAAAGGATTCTCATGAAAAACCCAGCCAATTCAAATCCATTAAGCGTGGGGTCGGGCACGGATGGAAGCGTGAGCGCCGCTCCAGAGCAAGGCACAGCGTCCAAAGCGAGGAAAGGCAAATCAGCGAAAAAGCGTTCGGCCACGGCGCGAGGCCTCGGTTCTTCTCCGTCGGGAAGAATCTGGGTGGAATATCTGAATCCGACGGCCCAGGAGGTTTTCATCGCGGGATCCTTCAACGGATGGGACCCCCGGGCGAACGCCTTGACCGCGCGTGGGGACGGAAAGTGGGGGGTCGAATTATCGCTCCAACCGGGACGTTACGAGTACCGCCTCATCGTGGATGGCCAATGGAAGGAGGATCCGAAGGCCTCCGAGCATGCGGCCAATCCTTACGGAGAGATGAACTCGATTTTGCAAGTTTGAGGCTGCCCGCTACCCGCGCCGGATGATAGCTCCGTCTCGGCGCGTCCTACCGGATTCGCACCAGTTGGCTTGGAGGCGCTGACCATTCCAGCACCGCGCAACGGCTCTGCCGAAGCGAGGTGACGGTCAGTTTGCACAGGCCTCCCTTTTTCAACGTCATCACCATATCCGATCCGCCGGTGACCAACCGGACGATGAGGCTGCTCAAATCCGGCTCGTGCCCGACCAGGAGGATTCTCTCGAAGGAATTCACAGGCTGCCGCAGTGCTTCGACCAGCTCTTTGGTGCTGTGCCCGGCTGCGAGCTCGCGGAGAATTTTGACACGCTTCTGGCTCTGCAAGACCCTCGCGACGATGCTGGCCGTCTGTTCCGCCCTGCGCAAGGGGCTCGTAAGAATGATATCGAATGAGTACTCCAACGCCTTCATTCCTTCAGCGATGCGTCGCATTTTCTGTTTGCCCTCCCGAGTGAGGGCCCGCTCGCTGTCGTCCATCCTGGCGGAAAGTTCGCGCGGTTCCGCAATGCCGTGCCGCAAGATGTAGAGTTCCATGCTGTGGCCGGGATTCGATCAGGAATTCAGCCGGAGCGCAATCTCTCGATTCCTTTCGCCCAACCCGCCGAACAGAGGTATTGCTCAAAGGAAATCTCGGCTACGACCGAAGCAATTTCTGCAGCTCGCGCCAAGTGTCAGCGGTGGCAGAGGAAGCCTCTTGTTCCAAGCGCCGATAAAGCGCGACCACCTGCTCGCCAACTTCCGTCAGATGGGCGCCACCATGGCTTGCGCCACCCCGCGCCACTTGGATGAGCGGCTCGCGAAAACAGTCCTCCATCGTTTTCACCAGCGTCCAGGCGCGCATGTAGGACATCTCCATGCGCTTGGCGGCCTCGGCGATGGACCCGGTTTCGCGAATCAGTTCCAGCAGTTCCACCTTGCCGGGACCCAGGCCGATGTCCTGGCCGCGCTCGACGCGGAATCTTGGGCGGAGAATAAAGCCGGCTGACTTCTTCGGCATGCGGTGACTCTCTCATCTTTGAATTGGAGATTCAACCTTGGGCACCGCAAAGGACGGACTCCAATGCAACGAACCGGAAAAATGAGAATTGCTAAGGTGCTGAGCTCCGATATACTGTACAGAATATATCGAACCCGGAAGAGTTCTGGCTGTGCCGTTAGGCGCGTGCGCTGCCGTGGCCGGATCGGGATTCAAAAGCTTGAAGCTGCCGATAACAACTGCCTTTACCTTGATTGAGCTTTTGGTGCTCTTTCGCCAGACATGGCTTGCGATCCTGCTGATGTTCCTTGGACCGGCAGCATGCCGAAAGGGCGGACCCGCACAATCTGCAGGAGCTCCGATGCGGCAAACCGTGACGGTCGCTGCCGCCGCCGACTTGAAGTTCGCGCTGGACGAAATCGCGGCCGAGTTTCAAAAGGTCCAGCCGAACATTGAGGTTCGGATAAGTTACGGCTCGTCCGGAAACTTCTACTCGCAACTTGCTCAGCGTGCGCCGTTCGACATTTTCTTCTCGGCCGACGTCAGCTTTCCGATGCGTCTTATCGAGGCAGGCCTTGCCGACGCCAAGACCCAATTCGTTTACGCTATCGGCCGAATTGTTGTCTGGGTGCCGAATAGCTCGCCGATCGACCTTTCCCAGACTGGCTTTGAGGCACTGAAGCACTCCGCTGTGCGGAAGATCGCCGTTGCCAATCCAGAACACGCTCCCTATGGGAAAGCAGCCATCGCAGCCCTGCAGAAGCTTGGAATCTACGACACGGTGAAAGATCGATTGGTTTATGGCGAGAACATCGCTCAGACGGCTCAGTTCGTCGAAAGCCGGGTGGCCGATGCCGGGATCATCGCGCTGAGCCTGGCATTGGCGCCGGGCTTGAAGGAGAAAGGCCGCTTCTGGGAAATTCCGCTCGAGGCGTATCCGCGCATGGAACAAGGCGGCGTCATCCTTCCTTGGGCCAAGCACCCCAAAGCCGCGGAAGAATTGCGAGCCTTTGTCCTGAGTCCATCTGGCCAGGCCACGCTGCGCCGCTATGGGTTCATCCTCCCAAAAGAATAGACCGCCCGCATGGACTGGAACGCGATCCTTCTTTCGTTGCGGCTGGCTTCGTTCACGACGGCGATCCTTTTCCTCGTAGGGCTGCCCACGGCCTACTGGCTGGCGTCATCGAAGCGGCGATGGAAATTTCTGGTGGAAGCCGTCGTGGCACTTCCATTGGTGCTCCCTCCAACGGTGCTGGGCTTTTATCTGCTTCTTGCAATGGGACCCCGCAGTCCGCTGGGACAGTTTTACGAGAGCCTGACGGGCCAATTGCTGCCCTTCTCGTTTCAAGGCCTGCTCGTGGCGTCGGTGCTCTACAGTCTGCCCTTTACCGTGCAACCGTTCGCGGCGGCGTTCGCCGGCGTGGACCCCAAACTCATCGAGGCGTCGTGGTGTTTGGGCGAATCGCGGCTGACCACTTTCCTTCGAGTCACTCTGCCTTTGTCGTGGCCCGGAGTCCTTACGGGAATGATCTTAAGTTTCGCCCATACCATTGGGGAGTTTGGAGTCGTGCTGATGGTGGGCGGCAATCTCCCCGGCGTCACGCGCACCGTTTCCATTTCCATCTACGACGCCATGCAGAGTCTCGACTACGCCGCGGCGGGCAAGACTTCGCTCTTGCTGCTGGCGCTGTCGTTTCTTGTTCTCGTCGTCACCTACACCCTGCAACGCAACATCTGGGCGGTATGGCCGAAGAAATCGTAGCGCAGTTTTCCAAGCGATTCTCCGGTGGACCGAGCATCAACGTGGACACGTTGCGCATCGCCTGCGGCCGCCCGTCGATCGCGGTAATTTTCGGCGCCTCGGGTGCGGGCAAAACAACCGTGCTCCGCTGCCTGGCCGGGCTCGAACGGCCTGATTCCGGAGTGATTCGCTGCGGCGATGAATACTGGTTTGACGCCTCGGCCTCCCTATTCCTACCGCCGCAACGAAGAAATATCGGCTCCCTCTCCCAAGACTACGCGTTGTTTCCTCACCTCACCGTCGAGCGCAACATCGCTTACGGCTTGCGTCGTTCTCCAGCAACCGAACGATTCACGCGCGTCAGCGAAGTCGTGCGGTTGCTCGACCTCGCTGGATTGGAGCGTCGCCTGCCTCGGCAGCTTTCCGGAGGGCAGCAACAGCGCGTGGCCCTCGCCCGGGCTGTGGTGCGCCGCCCTCGCTTGCTCTTGCTGGATGAACCGCTCTCCGCGCTCGATTCACCGACGCGCCTCCGCCTGCGCGGCGAACTGCGCCGGCTGCTCCTGCAACTGGGCATTCCCACACTGGTGGTGACTCACGACCGGTTCGAAGCGCTTGCGTTGGGCGACGACCTCGTTGTGATCGACAACGGAGCCATCGTGCAGAGCGGTCCGGTGCAGGAAGTTTTCAGCCGTCCCGCGAATTTGGCCGTAGCTTCAATAGTTGCCGTCGAAACCGTGCAACCGGCCCGCGTCCTTAACGTCGCCGAAGGCCTCCTCGTGCTGTCTGTCGGCGAAACCAAGCTCGCCGCTTTCGCCTCAGACTTTCCTGCTGATACCCGCGATGTATTCGTTTGCATCCGGGCCGAGGATGTCATTCTTCAGAAAGGAGAGAGCCGTCCGAGCAGCCCGCGCAATCATCTCACGGCGACGGTCCGGTGCTTGACCAGCGAAGGGCCGATGGTGCGAATCGACCTCGACTGCGGCTTCCCGCTCGCCGCCCTGCTTACGAAACAGGCGTGCGAAGAACTCGATTTGAAACCCGGCGAACGGGTCGTGGCCTTGGTGAAAGCGCCGAACGTCCACGTCATTCCGCGCTGACGCCGTCGGATATTGATCAGCCCTCCGGAGAGGACGCGCGTGTGTTTCGCGATTCACTCCGCGTCTCTGACGCTTACAGGAATTGATTGCCCCCTCCGGCGGCTGGTCCAGGTAAATCATCGCGAACGCGGACGGCTTTGAGGTGACGCCTGACTTGCGTTGCCCGGGATTCAGGCCTTGGCTTTCACAATTCTTTTGCTTTTGTCCATTCAACCAATAGACTTTTCAATCATGCGACTGACAAAACGCGGTGAGTATGCGCTCCGGGCGATGATTGATCTCGGCTTGGCCCAGGAAACGGGACGCCCCATGCTCCAGATTGGCGAGGTGGCCAGGAAAGAAAACATCCCGATCAAATTCCTCGAAGCCATTCTGGTCGAATTGAAGGAAGCCGGATATCTCGACAGCAAACGTGGCAAGCATGGGGGCTATTTCCTGGCCAAACCGCTGGACACAATTCGCATCGGCGACGTCGTGAGAAAACTGGAGGGCCCTCTCGCGCCGATTGCGTGCGTCAGCCAGAATTTTTATGAGCGCTGTTCATGCCCGGACGAAGCGCATTGCGGCCTGCGGATGCTGATGCTCGATGTCCGCAACGCCATCTCCAACATTCTGGACCGATATACCCTGGCTCAGACGGTGGAAGTAACCTTACAGAAGATTCGGCGCGATGGCTTGCCGGTTCCATTCGCGAAACATGGTGAACCGAAGAGAAAGAGCCCCAACGGCCCCGTGCCCTCAAGAACAAGGAAGACCTGAGGTGAACACGATGAAAGTGATCAGCGCATTCGCTCCACTCGTACTGCTGGCCTCGGAATCGGCCGTGGCCGAAAGGATCGTTGTGCGCGTGGGACACTTTCCAAATCTGACCCATGCGCAAGCTCTGATTGCCCACGGATTGTCTCGTCAGGGCAAGGGTTGGTTTGAACAGAGATTGGGCCCGAACGTGGAGATTCAATGGTTCGTCTATAACGCCGGCCCAACCGCGATGGAGGCGATCTTCACGAAGGCCATCGATCTTACGTACGTCGGCCCGAACCCCGCGATCAACGCGCATCTTAAAGCGCGCGGCGAAGAAATTCGCATCGTGGCCGGGGCGTGCAGCGGCGGAGCGGCGCTCGTGGTGCAACCGGATGGACGGATCAAGGCAGATGCAGATTTCAAGGGCAAGAAAATCGCCACGCCTCAATTAGGGAACACGCAAGATGTCGCGGTGCGCGCCTGGCTGCGATCCAAAGGACTGAGGATCACCATGACCGGTGGCGACGCATTCGTGGTGCCCACGTCAAATCCAGACCAGCTTGCCCTCTTCGAGAAGGGCGACATGGATGCGGTCTGGACCGTGGAGCCGTGGGTTAGCCGGTTGATCCAGCAGTCCAAAGGCAAAGTGTATCTCGACGAAGCCGCACTCTGGCCGGAGACGAAAGGCAAGTATGTGACGACACACTTGGTCAGCAGCGTTCGCTTTCTCAAGGAACGGTCTGAGTTGCTCAAGAAATGGATTGCCGCACACGTGGAATTGACGGAATGGATCAATCAACACCCGGACGAAGCCAAGAAAATCCTCAACGCCGAGATCAAGGAGGAAACCACGCGGGCGCTGCCGCAGGACATTCTTGACCTGGCCTGGAAACGGCTGGAACTCACGCACGATCCGATCCGTGATTCGCTGCTCAAATCCGCAGAGGATGCACACCGGATCGGTTTCATTCGCCAAAAACCGGAGCTCTCGCGGATTTACGATCTCAATGCCTTGAATCAGGTCTTGCGCGAGCGCGGCGCGAAGGAAATTACGCAATGACCATCGACACCGAACTGCTGAACGTTTCGCCGGAGAAGCTGGTCGTGGAGGGCGTTTCCAAAACGTTCCGAACGCAACGCGGCAGCGTTCACGCGCTTGACAACGTGAGCTTGTCCGTGCGCGAAGGCGAGTTCGTCTGTCTCGTCGGGCCGAGCGGTTGCGGCAAGTCCACGCTGTTGAATATTATCGCCGGTTTGGAAATGCCGGACACGGGCAAAGTGCTGGCCGACGGCAAACCGGTGACGGACGCCGGGAGCGACCGGATGATGATGTTTCAGGAGTCCGCGTTGTTTCCCTGGCTCGATGTGATCGGTAACGTCCTCTTTGGACTAAAGCTCAAGCCGAAACTCGGCCGCAAAGAACGGCGTGAAGTGGCGAAGTTTTATCTCCATTTGGTCGGGCTGGACAAATTCATCCGCGCCAACATTCACGAATTATCCGGCGGCATGAAACAACGCGTCGCGTTGGCCCGAGCTCTGGCGCCCAATCCGAGGGTGTTGCTCATGGATGAACCGTTTGCCGCGCTCGACGCGCTGACCCGCGAGCAACTCTACGGCGACATGCAAGAGATTTGGGCCAAGCGCAGCAAGACGATCGTTTTTGTCACTCACAACGTTCGCGAAGCGGCATGCTTGGGAGATCGCGTCGTCTTGTTCTCGCCGCATCCAGGCCGGATTCAAGAGCAGTTCGAGATCAATCTTCCGCGTCCGAGGGACATCAACAGCGTGGACTTGGCCAAATACTCCACCGAAATTCGCCAGGCGCTCAAACGCCATCTGAAACCGGAGACCAGCGAGGGGGCCGAATGAAACGATGGCTGATCGGCTCGATTTTCTTTGTGGTGGTGCTGGCCGTGTGGGAATTCTTGATTTGGAAGGGAATCTGGTCGTCGCTCCTGATGCCATCGCCGCTGGACATCGGCAAATACTTCTTCGTTTCCATTCAGGACAAATCCCTTCTGGACGCAAGCTATGTGACGTTGAAGCGGTTGCTGATCGGCTATGCGCTTGGAATTGGGATGGGCTTGCCGCTGGGACTGCTGAACGCACGATTCAAGTTTTGCGAAGACACCATCGGGCTGTTGGCGTTGGGCCTTCAAACATTGCCCAGTGTTTGTTGGGCGCCGCTAGCCTTGCTCTGGTTTGGCCAAACGGAAGCTTCCATGTTGTTCATCGTGGTCATGGGTTCCGTGTGGTCGATCACGCTCGCTACAGATGCCGGAGTGCGCAACGTGCCGCCGATCTACGCCCGCGCGGCCCGGACCATGGGTTCACGCGCCTTTCATACCTGGCTCAAAGTCATCTTTCCCGCGTCGCTGCCCTTTGTGGTCAGCGGGATGAAACAAGGCTGGGCGTTTGCCTGGCGGTCCTTGATGGCGGCGGAAATCTACGTGACCATCCTGACCGGCTTTGGTCTGGGACACTTGCTCCATTATGGCCGGGAACTTCACGCAATGGATCAGGTCCTGGCGATCATGATCGTGATTATTCTGATCGGCCTCCTGACGGACAAGATTCTGTTTTCGCCGATCGAACGCTTTCTGCATCGCCGTTGGGGAACGGCCAAGTGATTTGCGCCTGTGAACTCACATTGCGCACGCAGGTGTTTCTCCTCCCTCTCCTCCTCGGCCGAGGAGAGGGCTGGGGTGAGGAGTCGCTCGGTTTCCCTCTCCGGTAGTATCGCGACCCAATGACAATTCAACGAGTCTGCGTTTATTGCGCGTCGAGCCGCCAGATCGATGCCGCCTACTTGGAGGCTGCAAACCGTCTGGGCCGGACGCTCGCGCAGCATTCCGTGACCGTCGTGTATGGCGGCGGTGCGGTCGGATCGATGGGGCAGCTCGCGGACGGCGCTCTGGCCGAAGGCGGCGAAGTGATCGGCATCTTGCCGCGCTTCATGGACGATCTGGAATGGGGCCATAAAGGACTAACCGAACTGCGGCTGGTCAACGATCTCCACGAACGCAAGCGTCTCATGATCGAAGGCGCCGACGCCGTCATCGCTTTGCCGGGCGGCTGCGGCACTCTGGAGGAATTGTTCGAAGCCATCACCTGGAAGCGCCTCGGTCTCTACTTCAATCCGATTGTCATGGTGAACACGCGCGATTTCTTCCGGCCGGCTCTGGAGTTGCTTGAGCGTTGCATCCAGGAACGTTTCATGGATCCGAGGCACCGGTCGATGTGGTGCGTGGTCCAAACGCCCGAAGAAGCGATCGCGGCGATTCAAAATTCGCCGCGTTGGTCACCCGATGCGCGCGATTTCGCGGCGATTTGACAACTTGCCTTCTGGCCCGCCGAGCATGGAACTCAGGCGGTCTCGGACGCATCTTGGAAAGTGCTATCGTGGTTTCCCCCTCTCTCACGACGCAGGAGTGAGAGCGGGCAAACCGCGTGTAGTTACCGGGCGCCGGAATTGCTTGGATGAAACGCTCCTTCTCTCCCCGGCCCTCTCCTCTACTTCCTGGGGGAGAGGGAGTGACGCGATTCGAGATTTCGTGGCAGGGTCAAGCGCCCTGTCCTCGACTGTCCTTTCTACCAATCGTCGGCAAGTTGACAAAGCGATCACAACTTCCTTATTCTTCAGTTAACACAGCCGCGTCAAAACTCACGGTGTTATGCCCTCAGTCCCGTCACCGCCCTGCACCGGCAAACCGAGTCAAGAATGGTTTGCGACCACGCATTGGAGTGTGGTTTTGGCGGCCCGGCAAAGCGAGGACTCCGGCGCGGTCGAAGCGTTGGAGAAACTGTGTCAGACATACTGGTATCCTCTCTACGCCTATGTCCGCCGGCACGGACATGATGTCCATGACGCCGAGGACTTAACCCAGGAATTCTTCGCTCGATTGCTGGAGAAGGATTTCCTGAAAGCGGTGGAACCGGGCCGCGGCAAATTTCGCTGGTTCCTGCTCTCCGCGATCAAGCGATTTCTCGCCAACGAATGGAATCGAGCCCACGCGCTCAAGCGGGGGGGTGGCGCTCGCTTCGTCTCCTGGGATCAGCAAGACGCAGAATCCCGTTACCGCCGCGACGGCGCCTCTGGCCTGGCCCCCGAGAAGCTGTTCGATCAATCCTGGGCCATGACCTTGCTGGAACAGGCCCACACTCAACTCCGGGAAGAATTCACGAGCGCTGGTCAAAGCGGCCTTTTCGAGCAACTCAAACATTTCTTATCGAGCGACAAATCTTCCGTCTCCTACGCTGAGGCGGCCCGTGCGCTCGGCATGACCGAGGGCGCCGCGCGAGTGGCGGTGCATCGCTTGCGTCTGCGCTATCGCGAGTTTCTGCGGGCTCAAATCGCGCAAACCGTGACGACGCTCTCCGAGGTGGACGACGAAATCCGCCATTTGTTTGCGGCGTTTGGGGGGTAGGCGGGATGCGGGAGACTGATTCTGGATTCTCGATCCTGGATACTCGATGCTGGATGGGAGAATTACTTCTCGCTGATGTGGGATTTCTTCACCGACTCGATGAATAGATTGAGCTTTTTGCCCAGGATTTCCTCCTTGGTGAGGACATTGTCGCGGCGATTTTACAAAAGTCCAGCAACTAACGCATGATCCAGCATCCAGTAACCAGTAACGTTTTCCCCCGCTCGCTGATTTATGAAACGCAGCCAATGACTCTGAGTTCATGACCGCGCGAAATTGTCCCGAATGCCAGACTCCATTGCCGAGCTCGGATACCGATTGGCTTTGTCCCAAGTGCCTGCTCCGGCAAGCGAGCGCGGCTTCTGTCGAGCTTGATCCAACGGGACCTCACGCTTTGCCTCCTCAAATCCAGCATCATCCAGAATCGAGCATCCAGTATCCGGCATCCAGTATCCAGCCTCGAACATCCGGCCCCGGTCAACCGGCCGCCTACTCCTTCGGCGATTACGAGATCCTCGAAGAGATCGGGCGCGGCGGCATGGGAGTGATCTACAAAGCGCGCCAACGAAGCTTGAATCGCGTCGTCGCGGTCAAGATGCTTTTGTCCGGCCCCTTCTCCAGCAAAGAATTTGTTCAGCGCTTCCGGACTGAGGCCGAAGCGGCAGCCCGCTTGCAACATCCGAACATCGTCGCCGTCCATGAGGTTGGCGAACTCGAGGGCCGAAATTACTTCTCCATGGATTACGTGGAAGGCCGGAACCTGGCGCAGAGGATTGCGGAGTGCGGAGTGGCGAGTGCGGATTTCAGCCGGATTGCCCGTTGGGTGAAGGCGATCGCCGAGGCCATCCACTATGCCCATCAACGAGGCATCATCCACCGCGACTTGAAACCGTCCAATGTGTTGATCGACGCTCAGGACAAAGTGCGGATCACGGACTTTGGTTTGGCCAAGCGGTTGGAGCCCGATGCTGGATGCTCGATCCTGGATGCTGGATACCGTCGCCTCCAGCCTCCAGCCTCCAGCCTCCAGCCTCCAGTATCCTCCAGCCTCCAGAATCAAGCATCCGGTATCCAGACACGCGCATCCAGCATCGCGGAACTTACGCTGACCGGCCAGGTGCTCGGTTCGCCGAACTACTTGCCACCCGAGCAGGCTGGGGGCAAATCCGGCGACGTGGGCGTCCACAGCGATGTGTATGCGCTGGGCGCGATTCTGTATCATTTGCTGACGGGACAGCCGCCGTTTGTCGCAGAGACGCTGCAAGCGACGCTGAGCCAGGTTTTGAACCGGGAGCCAACTCCGCCCCGGCTGCTCAATCCTCGCGTCCCCCTCGACCTGGAGACCGTCTGTCTGAAATGCCTGGAGAAAGAACCGGTTCGGCGCTATCCGTCCGCGGCGGCGCTCGCCGAGGAACTGGATCGCTACTTGCAGGACGAACCGATTCGGGCGCGGCCCGTGTCCTGGAGGGAGAAGGGTTGGCGTTGGTGCCGGCGCAATCCGGTGGTCGCGAGCTTGGGATTGGCCACAACCATTCTGCTTCTCGGCTTCGCAGTCGGTTCACCCATCGCGGCCTGGCGCATTAATCGCGAGCGCCTGCGCGCGGAACAGAACGCGGAGGAAAGCCGGCAACGCCTGGTGCGTTTGAATGTGACCCACGGCAAGCTGCTGGCCGAAGCCGGTGATGTCCTGAGCGCGTTGCCCTGGTATGTCGAGGCGCTTCAGCGAGAAAAAGGCGGCCTGGAAATCCATCAGATGCGCATCGAATTGATCCTGCAACAATCTCCCAGACTGATCCAATGCTGGGTCCACGAGGTGCCTTCGGGAGTTGATGCCGTCGGCTCTTTTCGCCACGCCAAATTCAGTCTCGACGGACGCCGGGTCGCTATGATTGGGAGCCAACGGAGTGCCTCCGGGCTGGTGCAAGGCCAGATCCAGGTCCGCGACGTCGCAACCGGAGAATTGGTCTTCCCGCCGCTCGAGCACTCCGGGCCGGTGTCTTGCGTCGAATACAGTCCCGATGGACGGCTCCTGGTCACAGGGAGCGGCAAGATGAAAGAGGAGGCCAGAACTTCAGGCGAGGCCCGGATATGGGATGCTTTGACAGGCGAACCTAGATCGCCGCCCCTCCAACATGTCGGGACGGTCAATCACATCGCCTTTAGCCCGGACGGGCGCTCTTTCGTTGTCTCGACCAAGGGGATGCGCGCCCAGAGCGGGACTTTGGAAGGCGAAGCCGTCATCTGGGACGCCCGGGCCGGCACGCCGACTGTTCCGCCACTTCACCATTCATACGAAGTCCTTTGGGCGCGTTTCAGTCCGGATAGCCGCCAGATTGTCACCATTGGGTACAAATCGATCCCGTCCAGCCCCGCCGATCTGGAATCTTGTGCCCAACTCTGGGATGCGGCTTCGGGCCAACCCTTGATGCCACCTCGCCAACTTCACGGACGCATCCAGGATGTGCGATTCGACTCAGATCGCATTGATCGCATTCATGTCCTGTCGAGTTCGCTTGAAGGACGACCCGCGGATGCACGCATCTTCGATCTACCCTCGGGCCAACAGGTCGGCTCGCCTATGCTCCATGAACAAGACGTCTTCACCGCGTCGTTCAGTCCGGACGGTGCCAGCCTTGTCACGGGCGGTTGGGACAAAACGGTGCGTCTGTGGGATGCCGCCACCGGTTCGCTTCGGGGAGCGGTTCCGAGGGTCACGCAGATTATCCATGCGTCGTTCAGTCCGGACAGCCGTCAATTCGTCACGGCGGGCCGCGATGGGACGGCGCGGTTGTGGGATGCTCAATCCGCCGCACCGGTCAGTCCGCCCTTGCCCCACAACGCCCAGCTCGTGCAAGCGACCTTCAGTGGGGACGGGCGTCGAATTCTGGTCCGTGACGTCAACCAGGTCGTGAGCGTTTGGGAACTCTCTGCTTCGGACTCTTTCATCGCCAGTGGTAGGGCGGACCTGCAGGTCCGCCCTACCACCTTCATGGCCGTGGCTGCTCATCAAAGCCGGATCAATCAGGTGGAATTCAGTCCGGATGGCCGCCGCATCCTCACGGCCAGCGCTGACGGTACCGCGCGCGTTTGGGATGCTGCAACCGGCCAACCGTTCACTCCTCCAATGGCGCACAGCAACGCAGTCCTCAGCGCCAACTTCAGTTCCGATGGCCGATTCATCGCGACGGCCAGCGATGATCACACCGCCCGCGTCTGGGATGCGAATTCAGGGCAGCCCATCACTCCGCCGCTCCTGCACTCTGAGAGAGTATGGTCCGCCGCGTTCAGCCCGGACGTTTCCCGCCTGCTCACCGCCTCAGGTCCATTCATCGACGACGACACCTACCTGAGAAAAGGCACGACCGATTCGACGTCGGCGCTGGCTCAGCCTAACCTCCACCGCGGCAAACCCGGCGAGGCGCGGATTTGGGATGCCAGGACGGGCCAGTTACTGCTTCCACCTCTGACGCACAGCAATTCCGTCACTTGCGCGGAGTTCAGTCCGGATGGCCGACGCGTTGCGACCGGAAGTCTGGATGGTACCGTGCGAGTTTGGGATGCCTTCACAGGCAAGCCCATCACTCCATTTCTCCAGCACGAAACCTGCGTCTATACTGCGATTTGGAGCCCCGATGGTCGCCGCATCGTGACCGCGTGTACGGACAACACATACCTGCCTGGCACGGCGCGCGTTTGGGATGCCGAAACGGGCCAACCCGTCTTGCCGCCGATCACCCATCGCGTGGGCGTGTATGGCGCGGCGTACAGCCCGAACGGCAAGCTCATGGTCACGTGGGATGACAGGGCCCGCGTTTGGGATGCTCAGAGCGGCCAGCCTTTGAGCCCGCTCTTATCTCACCCCGGCACCGAAGTCATCCGCACTGTCTTCAGTCCGGACAGCAGGCTGCTGGTGACGACGGCTCATCAGGGTACCCGCGTGTGGGACGCAATCACCGGCGAGCCGGTGAGTCCCATGCTGAATCATCCCAACAAAGGACGCTGGTGTGCCTTCAGCCCGGATGGCCGCCGAATCGTTTCGGCCTCGGATGACGGCATCTTCCGGGTCTGGAACCTGCGGCCCTTTGATTTTCCGACCGAAGACTTGATACTTTTCACTCGCTTGATCTCCGGCCGTCAGATTAATCAGACGGGCACTGATTTGGAAGCGTTGGATTTGCCGACGATAATGGATGCCCTCCAGAAACTCCGTTCCAAACACCCGAGCTTCTTCGGGCTGGAAGATCAATAGATCGGATTGAGGAGATGCTGGATGCGGGCATATTGGATTTCTGGCCGCGAGAGACTTCAACCAGGCCCTCTGAGGGTCAGCCGCAAGTGAGCATAGCGCGGTGCAACCGCAACCGAAGGAACCGCGGATTACGGGGATAAACCCCAGACGCGTCCGCCGCGGTCTCTTTGAATCCGCGCCCATCCGCGCTCAAAATCCTCGCGAAACTGAGTTGCTTAAACGAACAGCAGTACAGCAGTGCAGTGCAAGGAACGCAAAGAAAACCGTTCGTTAATTTGCGATCTTTGCGCTTTTTCGCGGCCATCGCGTTGACTCCAGCAATCCAGGATCGAGAATCCAGCACCTGTCTCCCGTAAGAATCTTGAAGAAAAGACTTGAAATGTGGTTACGCGTGACTACATTGGTGCCGTGAAGAGAAAAAAGACAAGCCGATTCCCGGAACACGAGCCGTCAGCCTTGATCCTGAAAGAGACTCTCGCTCTGCCTGGGGTGGGGCTTTCGATTCCCGTGCGGGCAGCCAAAGCCAAGCTCTCTGCGCTCCTGGAGTTGGTGGCAAGCGGGCAGGAGATCACCATCACCAGCGATGGCAAACCGAAGGCGGTGCTCTCGCCCTTGACCAAGCTCTCGGCACGCAGGAAATTCACTGGCACCTGGGAGCAACTCAAAACGATGCCCGTGCAAACCGAAGGTCCGTTCGCCGAGGAGATCGTTCGCGCTGACCGTGATGGTCGAGGCTGGTAACGCCGATGTATCTCGACTCCTGCGTCATTGTCAAACTGGTCAGCCACGAACCGGACAGCGAGGCGTATCATCGCCTCGTGATCGGGCAATTCCTCGTCACCTCGGAACTGGCCGTGGTGGAAGTTCGATCCGCCCTGTTAGCCAAAGAGCGGGCAGGGCGGATTTCCCGTCGCGACCGTCTGATGGGATGGGGCTTGTTTCAGGAGAAAGTCCGCGGTCAAGAGTTTCTGTTGCTTCTTCTGGATCGCCATGTGATCGAGAGGGCGGGTGCGGTCATTGATCAATGCCATCCGCAGGTGCCGCTCCGAACCTTAGATGCGATTCATGTTGCGACCGCAGAATTGCGTGGCGGCGAGCAAATGTGCAGCAGCGACCAGCGTGTGTGCGACGCTTCGGATTTGATTGGACTCTCGCTCGTTCGGCTTCCGCAAGCGCAATAGCTGGATACCGGATATTGGATACTCGATACTGGATTGCCACTTCAAGCAGGCGAAGCCGCCACCCTGGAGATCAGCCACAAAAGAGCGCGAACGCAAAGAAAACCGTTCCTGACTTTGCGATCTTTGCGCCCTTTCGCGGCCATCGAGGTGCTTGAATCCAGTATCCAGCATCCAGCCCGCAAAAATTCTTCGTAACGCTTCCGCCGGTTTCTTTATTTCAAGGGTAGTGGTGGTCTCTCGTCGGGACCGCCTGACTGTCCATGCAAACCAGGTGTTTCGCGCGGCGCGCCGAAGATCGAACAGCACTCGCTGATTCGAAGTTCAAGGTTCGGGTGCTGGATTGCTGGATCCTCGATACTGGATACTGGATTGGAGGACGCGGGAGACTTCAACCAGGCCAAGCCGCCACCCTGGGGATCAGCCGCAAAAGAGCGCAAAAAACGCAAAGAAAACCGGTCCTGACTTTGCGATCTCTGCGAAGCAAACGGACGACTAAGACTAACATGTTGGTCGCAAGCCGGGCAGCATTTCTACAAAAGGTAACGAAGCCAACGAAGCCTTTGTTCTCTTCGTTTCCTTCTGTAACAGGCTGCGAAGCCTCTTTTTCCGAGCCAGGTCTTCGCGACTCAATAGTGTCTGGACGCGGGAGACTTCAACCTGGCCAAGCCGCCACTCTGGCACGCACTTTCGCGAAGAGTCTTGGACCACGGATAACACGGATAAACACGGATTCGGGAATTCATTCATTTCTTCGTATCCGTGTGATCCGTGTAATCCGTGGTTGCTTTGGTTGCGGCCCGGCTGCGCTAAGTTCTTTCGCGGCCACCGAGCTTCAGCAATCCAGCATCGAGGATCCAGCATCCAGTTTCCAGCATCCAGCATCCTGTATCCAGTATCGAGCCCCGTTCTTCCTCCTCCTCCTGGCCCTGTTGACCAGCCTCTGCCTGACCTGCCCCGCAGCCACCTTCACGGTCACGAACACCAACGCTGTTGGCACAAGCCCTTGCCTCATGGGCGGCACGCTCAGTGTCACGGTCAACAGTGGATCACAAACCATCGCGGGCCCTGTTACTGACGCCGCCGGCGTTAATTCCAATCACATCACCGGTTTGACCAAGGACGGCGCAGGCATGTTGATCCTGACCGGGATTAACACTTACACGGGGCCAACCACGGTCCATTCGGGCATTTTGAAGGTCAGCGGCAGCATCGGCGCCAGTGCGGTCACCGTGCAAAGTGGCGGCACCCTGAGCGGCGGCGGCGCGGTCGGAATTCTCACCTTGGCTAGCGGCGGCACGCTGGCGCCGGGGGATAGCCCTGGCACAACCAGCGCCGGCGACACGACCTGGGAAGGCGGCGGCCAGTACGTGTGGGAAATCAACGACGTGGATGCCGGCGCGGGAGCGGATCCAGGCTGGGACCTTTTGAACATCACCGGTTCGCTGGCGATCAACGCGACCAGCGGCAATAAGTTCGTTATCGACATTACTTCTTTAACGACCAGCAACGCGGCGGGTACCGTGGCCGACTTCAACAACGGCTCCGTCTATTCCTGGACGATTGTGCAAACCACGGCCGGGATTTCCGGGTTCAGCGCGGACAAATTTACATTGAGCACGAGCGCTTTCAGCAATGCGCTGGCCGGGGGCGCCTTCAGTTTGGAAGTGAACGGCAATAATTTGGTTTTGAAATTCACGCCGATGAACGACGCGCCGAGCTTCGCGGGTTTGGACAACAGTCCGGCCTTCACGGAGAACGGGAGTGCCGTGCTGCTGGACAGCGACGCGACGGTGAGCGACGCCGAACTGGACGCAGCGGACAATTACAACGGCGCGACGCTGACGCTCGCCCGGCAAGGCAGCGCGAGTGCTCAGGACGTATTTGGGTTCACCGGCGCCACCGCGACGGTCAATGGGAGCAACCTGGAGATTGGAGGGACGGCCCGCGCCAGCTACACCCTGTCGGGGGGCACGCTGACGATCAGTTTCAATGCCAATGCGCGGAGCAGCGACGCGGACGCGATTCTGCAGGCGATCAGTTATGCGAACAGCTCGGAGAGCCCGCCGGGCAGCGTCGCGGTCAGTTACACGTTCAACGACGGCAATAGCGGGGCGCAAGGCAGCGGCGGGGCGCTGGGCGCGACCGGTTCGATCACGGTGTCGATCACGGCGGCCAATGACGCGCCGGTGCTGGCGGATGCGAACGTGGTGTTGACTGCGGAACTGGAAGACGCCGGGGCGCCCAGCGGCGCGGTCGGCACGTTGATTTCCGGTTTGGTCGATATCGGCGGCGCGCTGCAGAACGTGACCGATGCCGATGGCAGCACCACGACCGGGATCGCCATCACGGCGGCGGCCACAGCCAACGGGAGCTGGCATTACACCCTGGATGGCGGAGCGAACTGGAACGCGTTGGGTTCCGTGGCGGACACGACGGCGCGCCTGTTGCCGGCGGATGCGAACACGCGCGTTTATTTTCAGCCCAACGCCCATTTTAACGGGACGATCCCTGCGGCGATCACTTTCCGCGCCTGGGACACGACCAGCGGGTCCAGTGGCGGGCTAGCCGACACGAGTGGGGCCAGCAACGGCGGGATCACCGCATTCAGTTCGGCGGCCGACACGGCCTCGCTCACGGTCACCTCGGTCAACGACGCTCCGGCGGGGACGGACACGGCGGTGACGGTGAACGAGGACGCCACCTACACCTTCACGTCGGCGAACTTTGGATTCACGGACCCCAACGACAGTCCGGCGAACAATTTCAGCCGGGTCAGGATCGCGGCTGTTCCCGGAGTCAGCAGCCTCAAGAACAACGGCGTGACGGTCAACGCGGGGGACTTTGTGACCGTGACAGACATCAGCGCGAACAAGTTGACGTTCGCCCCGGTGGCGAATGCGAACGGGAGTGCCTACACGAGTTTCACTTTTCAGGTGGAGGATGACGGCGGCTCGGCCAACGGCGGCGTCAATTTGGACGGGAGTGAGAACACGATGACGATTCACGTGACGGCGGTCAACGACGCGCCGGTGAACACGGTGCCGGGGGCGCAGACGACCACTGAGGACACGAGCAAGACCTTCAGCACGGCGGGGGGCAATCGGATTTCCGTGGCGGATATTGACGCGGGCAGCAGCGCGGTGCAGGTAACGTTGTCGGTGCTGAAGGGAGCGCTGAGTTTGAATGGCACGACCGGCCTGAGTTTCAGTTTCAGCGACTCCAACGGCACCGGTTCGGGAGACGGGACCACCGACACCACCATGAGATTTCGCGGGACGCTGGCGGACATCAGCGCCGCGCTGGATGGACTGAGCTACGCGCCGGGGTTGAACTACAACGGGAACGACACGTTGACGATTGTGAGCCACGATCTGGGCAACACGGGCACTGGGGGAGGGCTGAGCGACACCGACACGGTGGCAATCCCGGTGAGTGCAGCGGACGATGCGACCCTGGCGGTGACGAATACGAATGACAGTGGTTTTGGCTCGTTGCGGCAGGCGATTACGGATGCGGTGGCCGATTCTGGGACGGAGACGATCGACGCCACGGGCATTAGCGGCACGATCACACTGCAGAGCGCGTTGCCGATCATCAGCGAGAGCCTGACGATCAATGGGCCGGGGGCGGGAAGCCTGACAGTTTCGGGCAACAATCTGTATCGCCCATTTTTCGTGGATGCTTCGGGAGGCACGGTGAACCTCAACAACCTGACCATTGCGAACGGCAAGGCACGGGGCGGGGCCGGAGGACACGGCAGCGCAGCCGGAGGTGGAGGCGGTGGATTGGGCGGGGGACTATTCGTCAACGCTGGCATTGCAGCATTGCACGGGATCTCATTCACAGGCAACGCGGCACAAGGTGGGGCTGGTGGTATTGGGCAGGGTGGAATACCTCTCCAGACCGATACTGGCTCTCGGGGGGGCGGTGGTGCTGGTGGTGGTGGCTACGGCGGAAACGGAGGGAATCCCTCGGGTGGTAATAACTTCGGGGGAGGAGGAGGAGGAGGAGGCTTTTTGAACTCTGGCGGCAATGCCTCAGGTTCGTCCGGTGGCAGCGGCACATCCGATGGTGGAGGAGCAGGCGGGGGCTATTTAGCGCCTGGAAGCAATGGAGGCAAATTTGGCGGGGGCGGTGGAGGTGGCGGAGCTGATTCACACTCATACCTCGCGCTTTCGGCCGGGAAAGGTGGCAACGGGGGTGATTTTGGCGGGGGCGGCGGAGGTGGACACAGCGCCAACAACGGTGGGATACCCGGGGTGGGAGGAAACGGTGGTTTCGGAGGAGGCGGTGGCGGTGG
>JACPRI010000204.1 GCA_016190065.1 Verrucomicrobiota bacterium | reverse complement strand
GTTTTCGAACCTCTCATTCCATGCTCTCCTCTCTACTCTACTGGTCGAACCGCTTTTTCTAAGGTCATGGAAACTCCTTCGATTTCACCAAGGGAACCATGGACCGAGCATAGTGGGGTCCGCCTCGCGTCACAACCGGAATAATCCTGGAGCGAACAGCCGTGACAATCTGCCTGTGCGAAGGTAATTTTTCGGCGTCAGAATGAGACAATGCCGTCCAGCCATCAGCCCTGCGCAAGCTCGACGCTGGGCGCGTCGGCTGACGGCGCGCGTCGAACACGTTCTCGCGGTTCATCCCGAAGCCGATCCGGACAATGTCCGCCACACCCTGATCTTGCTGGAACAACCCCCGCTCGAACGTTTGCAAAGGAGCCTCACCCGTGGCCGCACCGCTGCCGTTCGCCGAAAGTGAAGTTCGTCTGCTGACGGCACTCTTGCGCGCCCGAGTCCGGTTCATGGTCGTTGGACTCTCCGCCGCCACTATGCAAGGCGCCCCCGTCGTCACTCAGGATGTGGACTTGTGGTTTGAGAAGCTGGGGGAACCCAAGATCTCTCAAGCTTTGCAAAGCGTCGGCGCGGCCTACGTTCCGCCAAGTATTTTGAATCCACCGATGCTGGCCGGCGCGGGCGCGGAACTCTTCGACATCGTTGTGCGCATGGACGGTCTGGAAGATTTCGCCAGCGAACTCAAGCACTGCGTCGATGTTCCACTGGGCCGCCATAAGCTTAAGGTGCTTTCCCTCGAACGCATCCTGGTCAGCAAGCTGGCCGCGAATCGGGACAAGGACAAGCTGACGATCCCCGTCCTCCGTGATGCCTTGGCTGCCACCACGGCGGTCAATGCGCTCCTCACAAAGCGGAAGACAACCCGGAGTAACCGCCGGTGCAAACCGTGAGTAGCAAAGTTGACCTCGACCGCGGTTCGCAAGGCAGGCGTGACATCCGTTGCATCGGCAGCTCGGCCGCCGCTTCGATGAATTAGGCACGCAACAAGGACAAGGATGACCGGCTTGAAGAAGCGCATGCGAATTTACTTTTAGGCCAATCGGATAGCCTTGGCAATTGCGCGGTCCGGCGTGCAGTGTCCTAATTTGGCGGGTGCGCCCTATCCCAAAACCAACTGTGCGTCCATTCCTCGAACGCCCTGCTTCCAGGAATTCACAATCTCGCCGTCGATTCGAGCCATGACAAATGGATCGGGGCGACTACACTGCGCTCCGTGAAACCACACTGGCAAGGCGTCTTTCCCGCCGTCACGACGCAATTGAAAAAGGACGGCTCGCTCGATCTTCATGGCACCGCGCGCCATGTCGAAGCGCTCCTCCACTCCGGCGTCACTGGCGTGATCATGCTCGGCTCGCTCGGCGAAAATCAGTCGCTCGATCCCGATGAAAAACGCCGTGTCATCGAAGCGACCGTGAAAGCGGTCGATGGCCGCGTCCCGGTCCTCAGCGGTGTGGCGGAGACGAGCGCCGTCGCAGCCTGCCGGTACGTGCGCGATTGCGAGAAACTTGGCGCGGACGGATTCATGCTGATGCCTTCGATGGTCTATAAGTCGCCCGACCCGCGCGAGACCCTAGTTTATTTCCGCGCCGTGGCCAAAGCGACCGGCCTGCCGATCATGATTTACAACAACCCGATCAGCTATGGGAACGACATCACGCCTGAGATGTTCGCCGCGCTGGCGGATCAGAAGAACTTCGTCGCGCTCAAAGAAAGCTCTGGCAACACGCGCCGCATTACGGACCTCCACAACACCGTGGGAGATCGCTACGCCATTTTTACGGGGGTGGATGATCTCGCGCTGGAATGCGCCATCATCGGGATCGACGGCTGGGTCGCGGGTGTCGGCCTCGCGTTTCCGCGCGAGAATCAATCCTTCTGGGAACTGACGAGGCGCGGCGAATGGGGCAAAGCGCGGGAAATCTATCGCTGGTTCACGCCGCTGCTGCATCTGGATACGCACCCGAAATTCGTCCAGTACATCAAACTCGCAGTGCAGGAATGCGGCCTGGGATCAGAGTGGGTGCGCGCGCCGCGCTTGCCGTTGGTGGGTGAGGAACGGAAACAGATTCTTAAAATCATCCGCGACGGCATCGCCCGCCGCCCGAGAATCCCGTCGCGCAAATGAACACGTTGTCCAGGGGAGCACACGCGCCCTCGCGTGTTTCCGTCGGCGCCTCGCCGACGGAACTGTTGTCCGACCGAAATACGTACGGTCGCCAGCCACAAGGGCAGGCTTGCGGCGAGGCGCCGCAAGCCGCACGCGAGGCGCGTGCGCTCCCCTGGACGCGTGGATCATGCGCTTTGGCCGCTCTAATCCTTGCCACCGTTTGCCAAGTCCTCTGCAATGCCGCTGCTCAGGCTGCGGAGGGCCGGCTGCCCAATGTGGTGCTGATCGTAGTGGACGATTTGGGCTGGGCCGATCTCGGCTGTTACGGCAGCACATTCCACGAGACACCCAACATCGACCGGCTAGCACGCGAAGGAGTCCGATTCACGCAGGCGTATTCAGCTTGCACGGTTTGTTCTCCTACACGCGCGAGTATTCTTACCGGGAAATATCCGGCACGACTCCATATCACGGATTGGATACCCGGACACAAACGTCCCGAAGCCAAACTTCGAGTTCCGGCCTGGACTCAGCATCTGCCGACCGATGAATGGAATCTCGCCAAAGCTCTCAAGTCGGCTGGTTACGCTACGGTTTCCATCGGCAAATGGCACTTGGGCGGTTCGGGCTTTTATCCAGAAAAGCAAGGCTTCGACGCGAACATCGGCGGCACGGATCGCGGGCAGCCGCCGAGCTACGTCTCGCCCTACAAGATTCCAACGCTGACAGACGGACCGCCGGGAGAATTCCTGACGGATCGCGAGGCCGCCGAAGCGTGCCGGTTCATCGAAGCGAATCGCGAGCGTCCGTTCTTCATTTATCTTCCGCATTACGCGGTTCATCAACCTATCGCCGGCAAACCCGAGGTCGTCGCGAAGTACCGCGCCAAGGCCGACCCGCAGGCACCTCAACACAACGCCACTTATGCGGCGTTGTTGGAAAGCGTCGATGACGCGCTCGGTCGCATCCGCGCAAAACTCGACGAACTCAAGCTCAGTGATCGCACGATCATCGTCTTCACTTCCGACAACGGCGGCTTGATCCTGGGTGGAAAAAATGCTCCGACGAGCAACGCGCCGCTTCGTTCCGGCAAAGGTTCGCCGTACGAAGGCGGCGTCCGCGTGCCCTTGATCGTCCATTGGCCGGGTCGCGGGAAAGCTGGCATCGCTTGCGAAATCCCGGCGATGAGCATTGATCTTTATCCCACGATCCTCGAAATGACGGGCGCGAGGAATCCAGCCGATCATAAGCCGGACGGTCGAAGCCTGGTCCCGTTGTTGTCGAGCGCTTCGGTGCTGGGGCGCGATGCTCTTCACTGGCATTACCCGCATTACCATCCCGGCGGCGCGACTCCCTACGGCGCGATTCGGCGCGGCGATTTCAAATTGATCGAGTTCTTCGAGAATGGCCGCCTTGAACTCTTCGATCTGAAGAGCGATCCGAGCGAACAGCAGGACATGGCCGCCGCCCACCCTGAAACGGCGCAGCGCCTGCAGAATCAACTTGCTGCCTGGCGCAAAGAAGTCGGCGCGCAAATGCCGGCTCCGAACCCTAACTAAAGATGAACAGGAGAAAACGGAGGCAACGGAGAATAAGGCACTTGGTCGAGATCGAGTCCTCGGAGCGGTCTTCAACCCCAGGGGGCTGCTCTGCGCTATTCTGGTTTGTCTCCAACTTCTTTTCTCTCCCTTTGCTCCGTTACCTCCTGTTCAAAGGATCAGGCGTTCTTAGGCTGAATCAAAAGCCGGTTCGGAATGGCGCAGGCTTCCAACCTACCTGCACGGAGGTGGCGGTGTTGTGCCCGCCCCTGTTACTGACTCTCACCTCAGCCTTGGGTGCCGAGCTTTTGTCTGCCAGCCTTCCACAGCCCGCTTGGGGCAAGATTGTTTTCGCGAGCAACTCGACTGGCCAAATTCATGCGGAAGTCCGCTCATGGACTGCGGACGGCAAACTCTCGCTGCCCAGCCCGTTCCCGAATATCACGGCAGCTCGTTTGCTCAACGGGCGGCAGCGCGTGCCGTTGAAGTGGGTTTTCAATGCGGAGCCCACGCAGCTTCATGTGGAGCTTCCCTCGCAACC
>JACPRI010000166.1 GCA_016190065.1 Verrucomicrobiota bacterium | reverse complement strand
CGCGTTGACCGCCCCCAGCGTCAACGGACAGGATCGCTCCCACCCGCTTTGGGTTTGGCTACATGGCTTTCGATCTCTTACCATGATTAACACCTTTCAGTTAACAAGAACCACCAAGCTTTGCTTGGCGCTTTCCGGATGAACACGGATAAAGGCAAGCGGCGGACACGAATTTCACTAATTTCCGCGAATGAGAGGAAACCCAATTCGCTTCGTGAGAATTCGTGCAATGCATGTCTATCGATCTCAAACTTCGACCCATTCAACCGATTTAACGATTTAACCTTGTAACGTTTTAACGACTTCGGCCGCGGCCGGCCGCGATGTGTCCGGCCATGGTCTCCACCACTTTCAATTGCCGAATCTTGGCTGAAATGACCGCCCTTCCCCCCAACGCGGCCACTCACATTTATGCGGCGCAGGAATTCCTCAAAAAGGGCGACCACGCCGGAGCGGAGCGGGCGATGGGACAAGTCAGCGCCGAATTCCTCGACCACCCCGACGCGCTGGAAATCCGCTGGGAGCTGGCGGCGCACGCGGGAAACTGGGATTCTGCACTGGCCTTGTCGAAGACCCTTTGCCAACTCACGCCGGAAAGTGAGTACGCCTGGCTGGGGCAGGCATGCAGCCTGCACGAACTCGGCCGCCAACAGGAAGCTTTCGACAGCCTCGTCTCCGCTTTTCAAAAACTCCCAAAGTCTCCGATGATCGCCTACAACCTCGCCTGCGGCGCGTGCCGCCTCAAACGGCCCGCCGACGCCTGGCAATGGCTCACGAAAGCCATCGAGCTCGGCGGCCGCGCCGAAGTGAAGCTGATGGCCTTGGACGACCCCAACCTCGCGCCGTTGCTGGATCAGATTTGCGCGCTGTAAGAACCACGAAAGCGCGCGAACGACGCGCTAACCCGTAACTATTCAATTCGCTTGAAGAGGAAGAGTTCCCATCCTGCGGGCTTGTTTTCTCGAATCGCTTTCCCGATTCTTTCCGCATGGACTTGGCGGCGAACCTGGAGGCTGTGAACGCCCGCATCCGCGCGGCGTGCGAACGGGCGGGGCGCGATCCGGCGTCGGTCACCTTGCTCGCAGTCAGCAAAGGCCAGCCGCCGGCACGCGTGGAAGAGGCCGCCGGCCTGGGGTTGTCGTTGTTCGGCGAAAATCGCGTGCAGGAAGCCAAGGCAAAAATTTCGCAATGTTCTGGCCGGCTCCGCTGGCACATGATCGGCCATCTGCAATCGAACAAATCCCGCGACGCCGTCCAACTCTTCGAGATGATCCACAGCGTCGATAGCCTCGGCCTGACCCAGGAAATCGACAAATGGGGGGAGAAGCTCGCGAAGACGATGCCCGTGTTGCTCGAAGTAAATATTGCGGGTGAAGGCTCAAAATTTGGGTTCAAGGCGGAACAACTGCTTTCCGATCTCCCGGCCATGAACAAGCTGCGCCGCGTCGAAATCCACGGTCTGATGACCATGGCGCCGTGGTCGGCGGAGCCGGAGAAGGCCCGTCCGGTTTTCCGGCGTTTGCGCGAATTGAAGGAAGCATGCGAAAAAATTCTGGACGCGCCGCTGTCTCATTTGAGCATGGGCATGAGCGGGGATTTCGAGGTCGCAATCGAAGAAGGCGCGACGATTGTGCGGCTGGGCACGGTTCTGTTCGGTCCGAGGCCGACGGCCAAACACGAACTCTGAACAATCCGGAAAACCGTGAAAGTTGCACTGGGATTGAAAGCTCATTCCGGCTGGGCCGCGCTTGTCGCGCTCGGCCACGGTGGCAACCGACTGCAAGTCCTGGGTCGGCGCCGCATCGAGCTGGTCGAGAACGGGGGTGAATGGGCAAGGCAGCCGTACCACGCTGCGGAAGGCTTGAGCCGAGCCGAGGCGGAACACGTCGTCCGGAGAAGCCTCCAAGCCGCGCGGCGGTGCGCGGTCCGGGAGATCAGCGCGGAGGTAAATCGCTTGCAGGAGACGAAGCACGAAGTCTGTGCCTGCGCAGTGCTCGTGGGGGATGGGATGCCCGATTGGAGTGTGGAAGAGATCCTTGCCGTGCACTTCCGCATGCACAAAGCCGAAGGGGTCTTGTTTCGCGACGCGCTCATGGAAGCGGCCAGGGAATGCCAATTGACGCTCGTAGCGATCCCGGAGAAACGCTTGCCCGAGCACGCTGAACAATCACTCGCGACCCCTGAGAGCCGACTGCTCAGCGAGATCGCGGCTCTTGGAAAATCCGTCGGCCCGCCCTGGGGGAGAGACGAGAAGGACGCCGCCCTTGCGGCGAGGATTGCCCTGGAGGGAAGTTTGAAGTAGGGGCGCCGTTCCGCGTGGCACAGAAACCGGGGGCTAAACCAGCTTCACCACCGGATGATCGCGAAAGGCGACTTGCCCGGTTTTCAAATCCCGCGCCGTAATGAGCAAGCGTTTGTGGGCGTCGATTCCAAATTCGACCGCGAATCGCGGTTCGCCTTGCTGGGCGGAGGGCTGGGCGCGCAGGAACGTGGGTGATTGCTCGTTAATCCAGAAATAACTCCGGCGCTCTTCTTCATCCGGCGTCACTTCCATCACTCGCGCCGCGCCGCCAGGATCGAAGACCAGTTCCATCACCGGTTCGTGGCCGCGCGCATGGCGTTCCCCGACCTCGAAGATCGCGATGCCCAGTTCGGTCTGGCCGCTGTAGGAAGCTTTCACGGTCAGGCGGGCGATCGAATCTTGGGTCGGGTAAGGCGTCCCGCGTTTGACGATGACGCGGTAGTCGTAGTCGCCCTTTTGAGGGTTGGACCAGCGAATCGCGTAGTCATGTTGAATGTGATCGTAAAAATCCACGCCGGCCACAAAAGCGGCCGCCCCGCGCGCCACGGCATCCAGCGGCCGTTCCAAACGAACCAGTTCCTTCCCGAAAATGCGCTGCACGGTCTTTTGCACCGAGGGGATCAAGCTGCTGCCGCCGACCATGAGCACGGACTTGATCTGGCCTTCGCTATAGCCGCGATCACGCGCCGCATTCAACGCGCGCCGGATCGTGTGATCGATCTGGCTGAAGACTTCATGCTGATCCAACAGCTCCTCGAAGCGTTGCCGGCTCACTTCGGCCGAGATTTGGGCGCCGCTCGCCGGGCTGAGCATCTTCACGATCGCTTGCTCGTGCGTGGAAAGTTCTTCTTTCGCGGCGCGACAGGCGGCGAGCAAGTCCGCGCTCATCCTTCGGATGTCGTTGTCGGTGTCGAGTCGATTGATCTGCCGGAGCACGTCCTGAAAAAGCCAGGTGTCGATGGTGCTGCCGCCGAGTTCGCGGCCTGCTTTGCCCAGGACGCGGCAGCGCCGGCCGGACTCGGACTTGTCTTCCTCTTCCACCAGCGCCACCGCGACGTCGAGCGTGCCGCCGCCGAAGTCGAAGATCAAATACACGTTGCCCGGCTGAATCTGAGTGCCGTAGCCCAACGCCGCGGCCGAAGGCTCGTCAATCAGCCGAAAGCGGGGCAATCCTGCCGATTCCACCGTGCGCGTCAGCCAATCCACGTAGTGTTCGTACGCTTCGACGGGAACGGTGAGCGCCACTTCTTCGTCCCGCACGTTCAGGTCTTCCGCCGCGAACAAGATGACCGCCGATAGAAAATCCTTTCCGGCGTCGAAGTGCGAAACAGTTTTTCCTCCGAATCGCCGCATCACGGGGCTGCGATTGGCGATGTAGCGCTTGATCAGACTGAAAGTGCGTTCGGAGCCGGCGAGGTTCTGCTGGCAGACCTGTTCGCCAATCCAGCGGCGGCCATCCTCCGCATAGTGAATCAACGTCGGGATGATCGAGATCGATTCGGCGCCAGGATTCGCGGTGGCGCCGAGAGTGCAAACTCGGCCAAAGTCAGGCACGTGCACCGGGACGCCCTCGCGCCGCGCTTCATCCCAGACCGCGACGACGGTGTTGGACGTGCCGAAATCGATGCCTAAGCGGCCAGCCATGGTTGCAGAATGGCGAATACCTAATCACGAATGCCGAAAGAATGTCGAATCCGGAATGGCGCTTGATGTTCAATGTTGGATCCGATGTTCCGCCGGCACGAATCTGAACATCGAACATCGAACCCTGAACGGTTCATGGCTTAGCGCATGCATGGGAACCATGAACCCACCCCCGGGCCCCTCCAAGGAGGGGAGCTTCATTTGCAGCGCTGGTTCCAAGTTCCACTCCTGGGAGGGGTGCAGGGTGGGTTGGTTCATGGGCAGTTTGTTTGAGTCGAGCGGAGAATTGCCTCGGCCCGCCCCAGCGCTCGCCTGGCGTAGGCGTAGCTTCGCTGGTCGAGATACGTTTTGAGATCCGTGAATAACGCGAACAGACTGGAGACTTCCTGGGGCGTCAATCGGTTCGGCGAGGCCAGAAGGGATTCGAAAGCGCGATACGCTTTCTCCGCGCGCGGTTTCAAGGCAACGCCACGCACGCCTTCGCGGTCAAGCCATTGCACGAATCGTCCGATCCAGAAACCCACCAGCACGACGCCGACTGCGCTCAACATGCCGGTCAGGATGGCGCCCATTTTCATGGAGATTCGATAATCGCCCGCCGTGAAGACAAACAATCCCGGCACGGGCACGATGAAGAACCACACCAGCACCAGGAGCGCCAAGACGAAGGAGCGCTTGAATTCCGAAAGCGATCGACTCCAGACCGTGAACTCCTGCTGAAGGTCCTGGACCGGCTTCCGCAGCGCGGGACCGGCTCGCTCGCGGGCCAGACTTAAGAGCGTGGCGCGGCATTCGGGAGGCACATTCCCTCGTTCGAGGCCAGCGCTGATTTGTGCCGGATCGCCCGCTGCGAGCTGGACGAGCTCTTTCGCGAGCTTTTGCGCCGCCTGGGTTTCGGTTCCGGATGCGACCAGGAGACGCGCGGCTTCGTGAGCCAATTGACCGAGCCTTCTGCGGAACTGCAGATACTTCGCGCCCTGGACCAGCACCGCGGCCAGGAGCGAGAGGCCGAAAATCGTGCCCAACCAGGCCAGCGCGCCGCCGTTTCCGATCAGGATGGAAATGATGGTGTAGAACAAGAACGCCGCCACCCAGGCCAGGGTCTTGGGAATGACAATCCAATTCCCAATCGGTTTCCCGACAGCGGGCTTCAAAACGAACGGCCCGACCATCAAACTCACGCTGAAGAGCAATGACGGCAGGAGCAACAGGACGTTGAGCATGTCCAGATTGGAGAGCGCGAAGAGATTTAGAACGACCGAGGGCAAACCGACGTACCAGACGACCGTTTTCAAATTGATGAAGTGCGGGTAAGTGTCCAGCGGCCGGTCTTCGCGAGGGCCCACCCAGGTGCGGAACGCCATGTTCACGCTTTTGGCATCGGCCGGGGCCGCGCCCGAAAGCACAAACTCCAGCGATTGCCGCACGAACTGGCCGAGCGCGTGCAGGACCAACTGCGGCCCGAAAAGGACAATGTCCCGCACTCGGGAAAAAAGCCAGCGGTTGAGGCCGACAATGAATCCGCCATAGAGAAAACCGAGCGCGATCAAGCCCGGCGCAAAGGCCTGAAGACTCGGAACAAAGTAGGCCGCGATTCCCGCCGCCCCCGCGAACAGCAGAGCCGGGGCATGGTAAAACCCGCCGCTTTCCAGATACGTGTTCAAACCGTGCAACGTCAGCACTTGGTTCATGAGAAAGCCAAAATTCCAGAGGACGACCAGGATTTGCACGAACGGGGTCAGGTCGAGCAGAATGGCAAGCGGCATGAGGAGAATGTTCAGCAGCGCGAACGGCGCGGTCAGAAAATTGCGTCCGCTGTTGGCGCGGATTTCTTTGGCGAAGACGGAGGAAGACCCGAAATCGTTGATCCGTTGCATGATTGGGTCGTGCATCATTTGCAGGTAGCCGCCCGACCAGCGCGGGAACGAAGCCAGCCATTCCGCGTGGCTCCAGGTCTCGCGAATCTTGTGCCAGAACGCGCGCGACAGCAAAAACTTCACGCGCGCGCCAAACGCCATCGCGTTGTGCGCCGTCTGCGACACGGCCCAGGTGTCTTCGGAAATCCCCACCGCGTGCGGAGCGAAACCAATCAGTCCTTCCGCCCGCGCCGCGAACGAACAACCGCGCTGCATGCGCGAGGTGATCGGCATCTTCGGCGTTTGCCAATCCACCATCGCCCGCTGCACGCGCCCGTAAAACACGGCCAGCAGATTGCCCCAACCCGTGCCGACCGATTCGCTGGCCGTGCCGCCGAGCATGGACATGAGTCCCTTGAGGAATGAACGGTGGCCTTCTTCAACCAGTTGCGATCCCTGGCCGACGGGTGTGAGCGTGTTGGTGGTGCCCCGGCCCGGAATGATGATAATGACGTCCGGATCGGTCAGCGCCGTTGTGAGGTCTTCCATCAACGCATCCAGATCGTGCACCGTGGCGTTGCGATCGAGCAACAGCATGGTCGTGAGCTTGAGCGATTCTTCATAAATCAAATCCATGCCCGTGAGGCCGCCGGCTTTGAATCCGAACGGCGTCCAGTTTTGAATGCTGTAAGCGCGGGCGCCTGGGGCCATTTCACTGAGCAGCCGCGCCAGTTTGTTGCGCTGGCCCAGTTCGCCTTTGTCGTACGGCGTCTGCACCGGGCGATTGTTGTCGTTGTTATCGTATTTGTTTTGGATCAAGTAAAAGACGGTGTTGGGCGCGAGGCCCTCGCGGGCGAGCCGCAGGGCGATATCGGCCAGATTGACGGCGGTGTCCTGTGCGTGGCCGGCCGAGGACATCATGGTCACGAGCCAACGCCGCACGTGCCAGGCGTGGAGGATTTGCCGGCGCTGTTCGTCGCTTTGCACGACGAGGTGGAGTCCAAGTTCGGGCCGGTAGCGCGGCGTTTCGGTCGCCAGGCAAACCTGTGACGGATGCCAGAGCGTGACGTCGAATTTCTTTTCCAATTCGTACAACCCGCCGAGCCACGCCTCCAGCGTGGCGGGATCCGGGCGCTGCGCCATTTCGTGCAGCAGGCCGATGGCGTCGGAGGCCAGCCGATCGCGCAGGAGATTCCAGCGGTCCATGAGCAAGGCCGGCGTCAGCTTCTGATAGGAAAGATCATCCCCGCCCATATAGACAACGCCGAGCGTGGCCGTCGGCGGTAGGGCAGGACGGGGCAAGGAGGCGTCGTCAACGGGTAGGCTGGAAGCCTGCCCTACCTTAGAAGAGTTCGCGCCGCGATGAACGGCGCGGCGGAGGGCATTGAGGATGGATTGCTCAAATCCAGCCAGGAGAAGGCCTCCGCACAGGATCGGATAACTCCAATAGGAATAGGCGTTCGGATCCACGCTGAGCACCGGCGAGAATACGGCGAAAAGCGTATAGCCCAGCGCGAGCAGCCCCATGCTGGCTTTGATCGGGAACGACGCCAAAGCGGAAGCGATCCCGGTGAACAACACGAACAGTCCGTAGCGCAGGAGATACATGGTGTTCCAGAACAGCAGGCTGCCCAGAAATAGTTTCCCGTTCGACGCCAGCAGATACGTGTCCGTGAACCACAGCGAAAGTATTTCCTGACACAAATAGCCGCCGACGAAAAAGAAGACCGCCGCGAGGACGAAGTAAAACAGCACCGCTTGCATCATGCCCCAGAAACCGCCCGACGGCACGGATGGCTGCGTATGATATTTGATCGAAAGCCAGAGCGGGGACGCGGGCAGGGTCGCCGTCAGATTCAGCCGGTTGAGAAACTGGATGAACGCGGACGCCGCGGCCGGGCGTGTGACCTGGTCCTGCAAGAACTTGCTGAAGAGCGTCGCGGCCAGCGGCAAGACGATCGCCAGCACTTCCGCGAACGCCAGCATGGCCAGCAGCCCTTTGACCACGAGAAACGTGGCGAAGCTCGGCGTCGGCTCGCGCAGCAGTTGCCAGCCGAGGATGGTGAAACCCACCGCACGCAGCCCCCAACTCGCCCATTGGTAAGGCTCCGGATTCCACGCGCGCCCCGATTTGATTCCCGGCATTGCGGCGTCGCGTTTGATGAAAAAGCTGGTGAGCGTGGCGTCCAGCACGAATCGGGAGCGCTCACGGGAAAGGAGGCTTCCTTCAAATCGATAAACGCGGGCGACATGCGCCGCCACCGAGGCTGCCAGGCTTCCGAACAACGGCAACGCCCAGGCGAGAGAAACCGGGTTGAGCACGAAACCGCTGATGACCGACCAGAGATACGGCACGATCGCGCTGTCGCCGATGCGCTGATTGTACCAGATCAAGGCCCCCAATCCCATGAGCAGGAAATGCGGCAGCATCTTGGCGAACTCGATCAGGTACGGATGGACCGGATACGGCTCTTCGCGGCGCTTGAACTCTTTGTATTTTTCCACGAATCCCACGAGGTGGGTGTAGGGAATCTTCAGCTTCAACGACGCGTCGAGCATGACTTTGCTGAGCGTCATGCCGGGCTTCTGGAGGATCAGCAGATCCATCGCCGAAGGATTCGCCGGAAAGTTGAAGAGTTTCCGCGCGTCAAAGCTCTGGCTGCGCTGACGGATGCCCATGCCCTGGAGCAATTGTGAAATCTGGCCGTAGCAGTTGGCCTTGTCCTGGTGCGTGACCAGATTGCTGTAGGTCTTCATCAGCGTGAGCAATCCCCAGTAATGCTCGGACAGGTACATCACCAGGCGCGACCAGATGTGATTGCTGTCCTCGTTCTCCTCCAATACCTCCTTTTTCGAGAACCCATCCTTCGCGCCCGCTTTGATCACCCAGCGCATGTAGATGCCGACGACGCTGGCAAATTCGTCCAGTCCGTTGAGCCATTCGTCCGTCTCATCCTCGGCCAGGCGTGAATCGGCTTCGTCCCAGCCATTTTCCTGGCGGCGCCATTCCAGCACGAGCTTGAAGATGGCTCTAAGTTGCAAGAGAAAATTCTGCTCGACGGTTGCGTTCGAGAAGCGAGTTTTCTCGGCATTGGCCGGGCTCTGGACCCCCAGCACGCGTTTCGCCCAGCGTTCCTCGGCCCGTTGCATGACCGAGTCCGGCACCAGTTGGCTGATCAGAAATTGATCGGCCGCCGCGCCGGTTCCCTTCCGTCCACGCAGAATTCGGAACAGCCACCAAAAAAAGGCGGTGGATAAGATGAAACAGTAAAAGGCGGCGGTGATCAGGACGAAGACGGTCCAATCGTCGAGCGCCAGCCCGCCGTTTTGCGCTTCGCCGTTTTGGCCGACCAGAATTCGGCTTCCAGTGGTGCGAGCCGTCTGACCGGCAGCCGGAAGTGCGGAGGCGGCGAGATTCCGTCCTGTGCTCAGAACCTCGTTTTCAACGCCGTAGGCCAGCGGCCAGGACTGATGGTTTGTCTGTGGATAAAGGAAAAATCCTTGCCCGGATGGCATCGGCGACGTGGACGGCGCGTCCGTTCGGAGGCTGGGAAATCTTCCGCCAGTCCTGAGTGCGCCGAGTTGCTCGCCGGCAAAGGCGGCGGCCTGGCCGTGGCCGAGCAGTTTGGCCACGCGCGAAAATTTGGCGGTCAGTTCGGCCGAAATGACCGGCGGTCTGAGCGCCGGAACACTGAAATCGATTCCCCAGCTTTGGCCGACCCGGACGCCGTGAACGCGCGCCAGATTCTCCAGCCAGCGCCGCGTCTTCTCCGGCGGCACACCCATCAAATGGGCCGCCTCCAGAAATGTAAGCCAGTCCTCCGCCGCGCTCGAACGTTCGACTCCGAAATCTGTCGTTCCCTCGTTGATGTCCTGAATCTCAAACACGCCCTGGGGCGCCACGCCGCTTCGTTCGATTTGCGGCAGGATGTGTTTTCTGAGCCAGGCTTCCTGCTCGGCCAGAGCCTCGGAAACCTTCGACTGCCAGAGGTTGTCTCCGCCCAGTTGCGGAAGAATCGCGCTGATCTCTTTGAGCAAAATGTAGGCGCGGGCGTTGCTGCCCAGAGAATAAATTTCCGACGGCGGCCAAAGCGTGAGCGCCGGCCCGAAGGGGCGTTTCGCAGGAATGGATTGATATTCGCAAATGCCTTGAGGTTCGCCCTGGTTGGCCGGGGACCGGAAATCTGCGCTTTGAGGCCGGAATCCTTCCAGAACGCGCGTGACAAGATTCCGTCCCAACTGCAGCGAATTGGAGTCACTCGTCCGCATGCCCAGGAGGAACGCTGCCTCCGCGATCGCCAGTTGAGCGGCGGCGGTCGGTTTGGATTGGAGCGCGCGCTGGTGCAGGACGTTCGTGGTCATCGCGGTCCCGGCTCTGGCGTCGTAGGAAGCGTGCAGTGGAGTCCGGCCGCCTTGCGATTTCTCCCAGTAGAAATCAAGGAGGTCGCGCGCCAGGCTGGTCTCCCCCAGGTTGACAGCCAGTTTGATGATCTCTGCTTCCCTCACTGTGTCCACGTAAGGTTCCGCCGCCGTGTTGAGCGAGGTCGGAATCAGGTAGGGCCAGAGCGTGGCTGGAATCGGACCTGATTTCGGCGGCGGATATTCCGTCACTTGCAGCTTCAACAATTCCAATCCGAGCTTGCGCTGATCGATCTCGATCGGCGGCACGGCAGCCGGCGCATTGGTGGGCCAGGGGATGGGACGCGCCGGAAGAATCGCCTCCGCCAGAAAGGGCAGCTTGTCGATGTCGTGCGCCTGGATATGGGCGTGATGGAAATGAGAATAATGGTATCGGCTCGAAGGCTCACTCGGAGGCCGCGGCGCCGCCAGCAAGTTGGCCGCCTGTTCTCCTCCCTGTTTGAACAAGTTCGCTCCGATCCGGTTGTTCAGCGCCGCGAGCGTCTGGGCCAGGAAGCCGGTGCCTTTCGCGTAGCGGACCGTAACGCGGTAATCGTATCCGTAATGGACTCGGCTCGGCGCGATTTCGTCCTCGAGGATTTTGGCGTCGAACACTTCGAGCTTCGGAAGCGCGAAACCCTGCACCACGGTGAAGACGTAAGAGGCGCCGCCATCGTTGAGCAGTTTGTAATGTTCGACGAATCGGCCTGTGTCCGGAGACACGGCATAGAGCGGCCGGGGAGCGTCGGTATTGGCGTAATCGACCACCACCAAATTCCGATAGGCCAAGCCGCGCACCGGTTCGCGCGTCACGGCAAGGCGCAAGCCCCCCGCCTCGACTACGGCATTCAGCCCATATCCCGCGTGAGGCTTCCGCGGCCGTGCGGGATCATCGTCCCAAGCAAATTGAGTCAATCCGCCGGCGATGCGCTCTTCCCGATGCGGCGTGGGAACGTAATCACGATCCGGAATGAATTCGCCGTCGTGCGCCAGGCGATAGACTGGCGAGACGCTGACGGACGTCCCCCGGTCCGCCGTGACCTGAAGCGCAAGCGTGTTGAGGCGCCGAACGTTCAATCCTTTCGCGGCCAGTTCAGGAACACAAACGGCAACAACCCGGTCTGGCCGGCGCAAGAAAGCCGGCGCATCCACAACCGCGGCGCGTCTGGGGAACACCTTGTTCGGAAGCCATTTCACATGGGCGGGATGAATCGACCAGAGGGGCATTGCACCTGCGGAATTCTCCGAGCCCGCCGTCACGGTCCGGCCTCGATCATCCGTGATCAGGAGGGCAAGGCGAACGTTCGGCTCGCTTCTCGTGAACGGATCCCCCTCACCCCGTCCCTCTCCCCCAGTGGGGGAGAGGGTGTCCGCCGGACGGGTGAGGGGGATTCCCACTGGTTCTGCGACAGTCCTCAGTTGTTCCTGGAACGGGAGGCTCTCTACGAAAACGTACAGAAAATCCGCTCCCGAGAAATCCGTGATTCCGCCGGCCCCGAGCGGCAGCACGTTCTTCCCTTGGGCGACTGCGTTCGATTTCAAAGCGTCGGGCGGTGGCGGAGAGATAGAATAGGAGAACTTTGCGGCCGGCTCGCCGGTGCTCGTGCTTTTCGTTGTTTTTGCCGCCGCGGCTCGGCCCTGGGCGTCGTAAATCGTTCTCGAATCGAAAAGCCGCCGGCCATCTGAATCGAACTCCGTCACCACCCACTCCGTCCAGGTATCGGCTCGATCCGGCAGGAACGGATTCCGTTCCAACTCGCGCGGGTTTTGGGCTTGCCGGAAGACATGCCATTTGGGTCCGGACTGCACGAGACGCCCGGCCGAGGCCTCTTGCTGTCCTTCGATGCGCGCGACCACTTGTTTCCACTCACCTTGATTGACTGGCCAGCTCCTGGTTGTGGCGGCGGGCGCTTGATTGGTGAACGTGACGCTCCGGCCTTCGACGGGCCGAGTGGTTTGTTCGACGAGCCAACCGGGATCGTAGTGGTAAATGAATTTCTGAATGGGCGCCACGCCGGAGCTGGCGCGCAAAAGGGCTGCGTCGGTGTAGTTTGTCTCGCCCAGGCTCGGCATCAGGGCCACCTCTTCTTCAAGCAGGTTCCCGGCACGATCCAATCTTTGCCGCGTGACCTTGTGCTGGAACAAACCCCGCAGATCAACCGCCTGGATTCTGAGCGCGCTCTCTGCCGCCGGCTTGGCTCCCGCCGGATTCTGCGGTCCGTCCGCTTGAGTAGAAAATACTTTGACTACCGAAGACCGCGCCGTGCCGTTGAGCGTGACGGGCACGCCGTTTCCACTTTGCGTATCCACAGCGTAGAGGGGCGCCCGGTAAAGCTTCGTTCGGTCGTAATAGATTCTGGTGTCGGCGGCGTCGCTGAACAACGAGACATCCGTGCCTCGAAGTGTGCCTTCCGTTTCCGCCAGTCCCGCGCCGCCCCAGGGGCTCACTTTGTGGCGAGCCGTGAGATCGAACGGGAGTCCTTGCTCGGTCCCGGCATTAAGGGATCTGACGAATCGCTCTTTGATCCGGCCGCTTGGATCCATCACCTCCGAGGTTTTCGCGATCGCCGTGCCGTCGAACCACTCAGTGATTTGGGCTCGATCGCCATTCTCAAATTCAATCTTTGCCGGGCGTCCCAGGATGTCCCCAATGAGAAAAGTTTGAGTCGAAACGAGCCCCCAGCGCGGAAGCACGGTCACGGGCAGCAGAAAGCTTCCATTCGGCTGCCGCTGCTCCGGCTCGCTGCGATGCGTCCCCCGCAACTGGTCGTTTTGGAATTGCTCGGATTTCGTGACGCGATCCGACGCGCCGTCATACGTGATGACCGTTCTCAGCTTCAGATTGGCGAAATCTCTGGTGTGGTCCAGAATCGTTCTGCCTTCGTCATCGGTCGTGCGCCGATAACTGTCGTACGCCGGGCCATCCACATACGATTGAATCCGCGCGTCGCGGCGGCCGCGATCCCAACGGTAGTCGTCCTCGACTTGCTGGAGCACCTCAAGCTGGCCAGAGCCCGGGTTCCTGCGCAACGTGCGCCTCGACTGTTCGATCCCGTCGCGATTGTAGATCGGCCGGGTTTCAAAAAGTTCACCCGACCGTGTGGCGATGAGCCGGCCGAACCCGCTGTAGAATTCCGACTCTGAACGATTGGTTATGCCCGGACGAAACCACCGCGTGCGGTCCATGCGCCACGCGGCGGAAGCGGGATCAAATTGCCCGGAGAACCGGCTCAGTTCTTCGCCGGACGCTGTGCTGACCGTGGTTCCCGTGACCGCCGTTTCGTCGCGATTGAATGCGTTCACCGTCCGCCGGGCTGCGGTGTCGCTCTGAATCGGGCTTTCCCAGCGGGAATCCCAAATGTTCGTGCTGGTTTTGCCGGTGTAATCCTCGACCGTGCCCGTCAGCCGCCGCGAACGCGGATCGTAGCTTTGCGTCAGGGTCTCGGCCAGCCGGGTGCCGCTGCTCGCGCTTTGGGTCACAGACCGTCGTGGGATCAGGCCAAAGAAAAAATCGTCGCGGTATTCGTGGAGCGTGGTGATTTCGACTGAATTCGTTCGATCGTACCGGTCCGTGTAACTCTCGCGGGTCTTTCGGCCAAACCGAGCGTTGTCGAAGGTCACGAGATTTGTCCGTTGCTTGATCAAATCCACACTTTCGATTGTGGCCAGGAAATTCTCCCTCGCGAGGAAGGAGCTATCGGCGAGTTCGCCCGCCGTCCCGTTCAAGCGAATCCTCTCGCGGCCGGCGCTGGGGTTGAGGAGTTTTTCAGAAAGCGGGCGCGCAAAGTCCTGGTCTGTCACGCCGTTCTCGGTGACCGAAGCCGCCTGAAAAACTCCGTGGCCGTTAAACCGGTTTCGCGTGATGGATTGGTCATCCGCGGTCACAACCGGCAGTGCAAACAGCCCGTAAGTTTCTCGAGTGGCCCGGCCCGTGACATGGTCGAACTTCAGCTTTGAAATCGTGGAACGGTGCGGGTCAAGGTCCGCTTTGCCCAAGTCCGCGTGCGAAATCTCCAGCGTGCGCGTTTCGGAGAGCAACGGGCCTTGGACCGGTCGTTCGCGGCTGCCCTGGTTGAAAAACGTCCGGCTGCGAGTTTCCTCGTTGCGCGCGTTGTACTCGACCTCGACGATGCGCTTCGCCGTCGTGACGCGCTTCAGGAGACCGCTTTCGTAGCTTTGAGTTTCGATCTCCCCGGTCAGAGGATTCTTGAATTGCTGCCGGGAGGAGCCGCCGGGGAATTCTACCGTCAAAAAAACCTTGCGGGATTCGCCTCCGGCAGGCCGCGTCATCTCGACCAGCGTGGCGGAAAAGTTGTTGAACTGAAGCCGGGCTCGATCTTTCACGGGCAACCGGTTGATTTGCTCAAACACCGTTTCCAGGCCGGGCGCATTGGTGATCACCCCCACACCGAAGATTTCATTCTGCGCGGAAGCCAGCAGCGGCCCGGCTTCAAACGCGCCGTTCACGGATTTGGCTTCGTTGAGGAAGATCACAGTCGAGTTCCGGTTCAGCGCCACGTCGCGCCGCGCCTGCTCGACACGCCAGCCTTCCTCGGCCTTTTGCAGTTCGCGCTCGACGTCCTTCAAACTCGGAATGACGGTCAACTTCATCAGCCGCCATTTTCCGTCCACAATTTTGCGATAGAGAAACGTGCTCTGGTAGCGGTCCACCCCGACGAGCGCGTCGTCCTGGTACACTCCGAAATTCGCTCGCGTGAGCTCCTGCCGGATCGACGTGGCCTGCGCCAGTTCATTCGAATTCGCCGGGAGGCCCCAGGCGGCGCGCTGGCTGTGCCGCTTGAGTTCGAGCAGGCCACCGAGCAAAGGGGCGTAGCACTGCTCGGACGCACTCGCGCCGGCGCTGATTTTAGGTTCAAATTCTTCCGGCGGAATTTCCGCCCGGTTCTCGGCGTCCTCAAGTTTTTCGATCACGGCGCCGTGCTGCAGCGCCTTCTCAAATTCTTTGAACCGGAGCAGCTCGCGTTCGAGGTAACGGGAATGATCCTCGTACGCCCGCAAGCCGTAAATGATCAGCACGGTCCGGCCTTTGTATTTGCCTTCCGGAATCTCGTGCGCAAAGACCGCCAGGTTGGTTTCTCGCCATCCGCCCTTCCCGTCCGGAACCTTCACGTAACCGATCGGCGCCATTCGGCTCGCCCGAATTTCCCGGTCCATTTCCTCCTTGGTCTTGAAGTGCTCGAGGATTTTGGCGCCGTCGATTCCGTAGGCGTAATCTTCCTCGAACGCCCGGGCATCCGCCTTCATCAGCCCGCGCTTATAGTAGATGAACAGCGGATAGCCAAAGATGCGGATTTCGTAGGCGGCCAGGTCGGTCACCTCCACCGCATACGGAAAGGGCTTTTCCAGCTTCTTTTCCGCAAACGTCTTCTTGGTCAAACGCCACACACTATTGGCCACGGCGCGCACATCGACCGTGAAATCGAAATACTGCAGCCACGCTTTGGCGGGACCCTGGCCGCGGCTCAGCGATTCGAGCGAAACGCCGGAGAAAGGCGTCGTCACTTTTCCGCCGGCGGCTACGGCCATGATCGTCTTGATGCTGACGTCGCCGTTCAGCGAGAAGTACGGCGTGTTGAAAATGTCGCGGAGCACGTCCTTTTCCGTCTCGCCGCTGACTTTGCCGGCGCTGGTCAGGATGTTGAGGAAGTTCGAGATTTTCGCGTCCATCCGCTGCATCCGGGCCAGGCGCAACATGGCGTCGAGATCCTCGTCGCTGATCCGGTCGAGATACTCCTGCACTTCCTTGTCCGTGAGCTGGCGTGTCGCCTTTTTGAGCGCTTCGATGTCTCGCGGACTGAGGAAATGGGCGGGCTTGGTCTTCAGCTCCGGATGCTTTTCCTTCGCCGCGAGGAGCGCGAAAAGCTCGCGCAATTCTTTGACCTTCGGAACGTCGGCGATGAAAGCGGGCGTGACCAGGTTGTAAGCCAGCCGGGCCACTTCCCCTGCCGGGACGCCCAGCCCGGCGACCCCGCCTCCGATATTCAGGCCCGCGACCACCGGCTCGACAAAAAGATCGATCCTCGACTTCTTCAGCGCAATCGCCTTGCGCTGCCGGTCCAGATGCGCGCTGACCAAACTGAATTTCGCCAGCGCGGATTGCTTCAGAATCTCCGGCTCGCCGAACTCCAGCACGTTCCACTTGCGAACATCCGGCTCGTTCGGGTTGATCACGCGCAATTCGACGAGGTCCTGGCCCAGCACCGGGCTGGGCGCGGGAACCAATTCGTCGCTGACACCGCGAACCTGATAGCCGGCGGCCTGGTGAACTTCCTTCCCGCCTCTCGTTTTCAGTTCCAGATATTGCGTCGCGCGGCCCTGGCGGTCAGGGATGATCCGCCTGGCAATTTCGCTTTCCTGATAGACGCGGACCACTTTCGCGAAATGATTGGAGTCATCGACTTCGTACTCGGCCGCGACGAACAAGTCCTGCGGACGCGCCGGTTTTGCCGGCCGTTCGGCGAGAATAACGGCCCCGTCTTCGACGGCCTTTTGCAGCGCGGTCCACTGGGCGAGGGCGCTGAGTTTGCCGTTGGCGTCGCGCGCGCTCAGCGCGTTCTGCAGGGTAATTTGGAATTGACGGTGCCGCAGGTACGCTTGCTGCGCCGCCAGGGCCTTCTCCGCCGCAGTAAAACTGAATTCAACCCGTGAAGTTCGCACTGCGCCCGTGGAAGCATCGCGCCAGGTGACGGTGATGAAGGTCGGTTGCTCGCGGGATGCGGTTTTCAATTTCCAAAGCTCGGAAGCGGGAATGCGCCGGGCGGGAACGGTTCCGCCTTCGCCGTAACTCCACACGTCCACCAGCGCGTTGTTTTCCCGCAGAAAATCGACAAACCCGTTCCACGTGGCGAATCGGCCCTGGACGGCAAAGGAATCATCGACCAACGCCGCGAACCATTTGTCCTGCGCCTTCTCCGCCATAAACCGCTGGTAATGTTGCTGCCGTTGCAGACGGCGTTCCACTTCGCGCTCGGACAAGTCCTCGAAATGCCTGGCCAGCGCAGGGGCTTTCTCGAAAAGGGCGGACGCCTGCGCGGCGAGTTCGCGCGTGACGGTCGCAGAGAGTTGAGCAGAGGCCGTTCCGTCCGCTTGGGAGACCTGAGCCGTGGAGCTCAGATCCATTTGGCGTGCCCAGAGGATGCAAAAGGCCGCCGACAAAATGGAACGGGAGAGGCGCTGTCCCAACATACCTGTTCTTGGGTCGCGTCAGCACTAACATTTCAAAAAGGTCAGAGCAAGAGCGGAAGCGGAGAAAACGAGGCATCGGGATCTAGGTCGGGAAACTGTACGAGCAAATCGTCCACGGAATCCCCTAGCGCCAGATGACTGAGTGCTCCGTTCGTCTGGCATGGCACTCAACCGATTGACAGCGGCTGGCTCATCGTCCAGATTCAAGCTCGATCTCCAGAAGGAAGTCCAAATGCAGCCGATTCCAGCATCAAGGGCCGCCGACAAAACCAGAAGTCAAACCGTCGCTTTTGGCCTCGCCCGCCCCGAATTGGGCGTAACTGACTTCTGGTTAATTAATAGTTCGGCTGAATGAACGCTCTCGATCAAATGCTTCGAGATTTGGGCGAGCTTGACCCAGCAATTGCCGTTACTCGACACAACAGTTCGGTCGTGTTTACCAGCCGTGCGGGAATGCAAGCTGAGGCGGAAGAAGAAGCCGACGGTCAGGTGTCTGTGAGTTACGAAGAGGCCCTACATGTGTGCCGCCGTGAGACGTGCAGCCCGCCTGTAGCGGCGCGATTGATCACGAGGATATTTGAGCGTACACGTCTTGAGCGTCTGGCCATCGAAGTATGAAGCCGAACCAGATCACTGGAGCCAACAGCTGCTATGCGATTCAGTTTGACCATGATTGACCGTCACTACGCTGAGGTTGCAGGCGTGAGCGCGCTGCCAGCGGCTGTGGCTCAGTTCCGTCGTTATGCCTCAGCATAGGAGATACGTGACACCCCGCGAGACACTTGAGATCATTATGGCCGCACTCGGCAATGTTGACCAAGACCAGATCGTTCTGGAGCGAGACAGCGTTTCCGGGAAGCCGTTTGCCAAAGTGTTTCTCCGCAGAGATCAGCTTGACGAGGCGCTACGTGAGAATGGGCGACACGTGCGTGAGGCATCGATTGAGTCCGGGGTATGCATTGAGGTCACGCTTGTGAATGACCAGGCATAACAAAACGCTCCACACGAACCGCCGCCCCTCTCTCGGCTTCGGCCTGAGTTGCGAGTGGTTCGAGGCTTGTCGGCCTCATTACGTCATCGTCCAGGCGGCGGTCGGTGAGCTGAATCGTTCGGTCTGAATGTGAAAAGCTCTCGCTCGATGAGAATGTGGTTTGCCTCTTTCATGGTCTGGATTGGTATTGTGGGAGCGTTTTCGGTGTTCGGTTATCTGATGGGTGCAAGAGCGCCGGAATCATGGACTGCTTCCGGCAAACGTTTGTTCGCCCTTCGAGAAGTACTGAGCTGGGGCGGACTCGGAACCGGAATCGCTACTTGCGCTTCGGCAGCATTGCTGATCCGTGCTGGAGTCAAGTCAGGACATTTGGCGAGACATTGGGCAATTGTCACTTACGGTATCGTCTGCGTTGCAAGTACTGCATTGCCCATGTTGGTGATGAGCTTTCCCAAGGCTGTAGGCGGACGAGACGTTTTCGCTGGAGAATCGGGATGGGCTGTGTTGGGAGTGATTTCTGTCATGTTGATCGTTGCAGTCATCGCCTTTGTTGTTTTTATCCCGTGCGTGTTCGCAGCCTGGAGCCGTGAGACCGAACCAAGCGGATCGAGCCAATGACGAGGAGCGCGATCACGTTGGTGTTTCAGTCGGGCACCTCGGACGCGCTCCTCGTCATGGCTCACCCTTTACGTTATGCAGACATGTTTGGATGCCGCACAGTCGATCCGAGATTTCCGCCGGCCGGCGGAAATTCGGTTTTGGACGAGCGAGCGCGTCTGGTTCGACGCCAGTATTTCCGCCGATCATGTGAGCCCACAGGGACGATGATGTGATCTTGTTCTCGCATAACAGGAGTCGAGCGAACAGCCACCAGCCGTCTCGATTTGAGCCGTCAGAGTGGGATGAGCATTCAGTTCCACAGCCCGAGCGCGCGGTCGGTGGCCGTCGCTCACTCGGGTCGTTGATATGGCTTTGACCCACCTCGATTATGCAAAACACAAATACATGTCCGAAATGTGGTTCTATTGAGATTCTAGCTGATGCTAAGGCGATTGACCGTAATCAAGGAGGTATGCATCTAGGAGAGCAGTTTACTGTGGCGACCTTCGGGAAACCTGAGGCACTCCTTTTTAAGGAGAAGCGCACGACCACTGTGTCTGCATGGGTTTGCGGCCAATGCGGCTACATGGAGTTATATGCTGATTCACCTTCGTCACTCAGAATACCAAAAGCCTAACTTTTCGCTCCAGTGAACTGGCCGGAGCGTCCCAGTTTGGATGCCCGTTTCGTTTCTTAGCCGTGGAACTATTCACGGCCAGTCACTGAGCTTTGCGTTAGCGATAAGCGGGAATCCCACGGACACCCGGGATTGCGATCGAGTAAGCTATGAGAGTTCAATTAATTTTTGTGGTTGCGAGTTTGTGCGTGCAACATTCCGGTGGAGCGGACTTCCACGTTGACTGGCAGGAGCTATGGGTAAATGGAGCACCCAAAGCTCTGGGAAAGGAATTGAAAGACATTCCTGCTATCGGCATACGCTTGGCGGCGGCCCACGAGAATACGGGGGCAGCCGTCATCGTTTGTCCAGGCGGTGGGAATCCTGTATTAGCCATCGATCATGAAGGGCTCCAAGTATGCAATTGGCTGAACAGTTTTGGCGTCAACGCATTTCTCCTCAGATATCGGGTTATGGGAGACAATTACTCTCTCGAGACCGCTTATCTGGATGGGTTGCGTGCGGTGCGATATGTTCGTCACCGAGCTCAAGAGTATAAGGTCGATGAGAAAAGAATCGGAATGCTCGGATTCTCAGCGGGCGGAAGTCTCGCTTGGTGGGTTGCTCGCGGATTCGACGACGGTGGCAGAGATGCCCTGGACCCAGTGGAGAGGGTCTCTTCACGACCCGATTTTGCTGTTCTCGCTTACCCGGCCGCTCTGCTTTACGAGCGGCGCGGAGTGAAAGCGGTTAGGCAGCCTGTAGGCCCAAGATCTCCTCCGATGTTTTTCTTTCATACAGATGCGGATCAAAGCGTGCCTGCCGAAGACATTCTCGACATGTATTTGAAATTGCGTGAGGCCCGAATCTCTACCGAGCTTCACATTTTTGGCGGATTCGGGCCCCACGGTGTGGGGCTGGCGGATGGCGAGCCTGTGCTCCGCGAGTGGACGGGACTTGCGGAACGCTGGATGCGAAAGGGAGGATTTTTGACTGAAAAGCCGCGAGTGGCCGTTTCTGGTTCCGTCACTATCGATGGCCAGCCTTTGTGGGGCGGCTGGGTTACATTCAGTCCTGTTGAGTCTCAAACTGAACCTACAGTCGCGGCGATCGTGCGCCCGTTTCCTAAGCCGGACGGCAAGTTCACGATTTTACCCGAATACGGCCCCACAATTGGGCGCTATCGAGCGACTGTTTACGAAATAGCGAAGGCGATGGATCGGATTCCGTCGATAAGTGGTATTCGAACGTACAGAAGTGCTGGACTGGGAATGCCGCCCCTGGTCTTTGAAATCACTACGGGCGACAATGTTTTGAATCTTCAGATCGTGACACGGGCTGAGAGACCTTGATGTGAATGCTAACAAAACGGCTGCATGCGAACGCCGCGATTGCGCTCCGTTTGCATGTCGGACATCACAGCCGCGGCGTCGGTGAGCCGAATCGTTCTCCGGCAATGGGAATTCCAACACCACCCCCACGCACGGAAGCGGTAGGATGTAGAGCCGTCGTTTTTTGGAGTCCCAGAAGATTCCAACCAAGAGGTCATACCACGCCACAATAAATCGTGCGCTCCAACGGGACGGAGACAAAATCACTGGAGCGAACGCGGGCGGGCCACGTCAGTTGACGATTTGGACGCGCTGGGCCGCCCGCGTCGCTCAGTTCTGTCGTTGGCGGCAAAAAAAGACGCACATGCTTACAGATTATGGAATGGTCGATAGGCGTCTACCAAGTTGATATCCCTGACGGAGTGAAGGGGTACGTTAGCGGCTTACCCAACGAACATGTATTCGCGCACGGACTGGCATCGGAAGCCATCATTGGTGCGTTGCTGCGACCGCTGGAGCCGGGCGAGGCCATTACACCGGCACTGTTCGCGCACAATTGCCTAACAGGAGAAGGCTTGTCTGCCGGTTCGAGCATCACAAGGAACGGCAGGTTGGTGTATTGCTTGGTGTGCGATCGATGCTTGAAGCGGAAGACGGGCAGGTCACTTCTTGCGAACCAACACGTCGTCCACCCAAGAGAGTGCGCTCATCATGGCAGGAAAGCCGATCGTAGTCGTGGCCAGTAAGACGATCTGATGGATTTCCGCCGCGGTGCATCCGGCTTCCAAAGCGCGGCGGGTGTGGCTGTGCACGGCGCCCTCGAGCCGGGCTCCGACGGCAATGGCCAGCTTCGCTAAAGCACGGATTTTCGCGTTCAGTGGGCCGGCCTTTTGTGTGGCTGATCCCAACGCTGAGTACGCCTTAAAGACCCCGGGATAATCCTTCTGGAACTTTAGATACCGAGCAGGCGGTTTGCTTTTCTGCAAAGACAGTCTTCGATTCGTAGGCATAGGTGCGCGGCGTTGGATTTGCCTGAGTTCTACCCAAACCGGACCGCGGCAGCAATCCTTCACTCGCCCAGATGGCGGCGGAGCACGGCGCTCAATTTGGCTGGATTTAACACCGTCATGGACTTGCCATTCACGGACAGGAGATTCTGGTCACGGAATTTTGCCAGCGACCGCGAGAAGGTTTCACTCACGGTGCCGAGTTCGGCCGCCAACACGCGCTTGGTAGTCTTCAGTTGAATCGTCACCGGCTGCGGGCCATCCGGATTGGGACAGCGCTTGACGAGCCAATTGGCGAGCCGCGTTTCCACGTCCTTCAAGGTCAAGTCCTCGATTTGCGCGACCAAAACCCGCAAATGAAGACTCATCGAGCTGAGCATACGCAGCGCGAGTTCGGGTTGCCGTCTGAGCAACGCCAGAAATCCGGCCTTCTGCACGAGCAACACCTGGGACCATTCCAACGCGCGCGCGTCCGCCGGATATCCGGATTCGGTCGCCAGCGTCGCTTCCGCGAAGGATTCGCTTTCCCGGAAGACGTGGATGACCTGCTCTTTGCCCGAACTGTTCACGCGGTGGACGTTGATGGCGCCTTTCTGCACGACGTAAAAACCGTGCGAAGGCGCGCCTTCATGAAAAACGTATTCTCCCTTATCGAACGACTTGACGACAGTGATCGCGACGATGTTGTCCAGGTCATTCGGAGGGAGGCCTGCGAACAACTGGCAGCGACGCAGCGTGCTTCCTAGCGCGATTCGTCTCAGATCCGTCAATGAATTCAGCATAACTGCAAATCAGCGCTGCCTCCGGTGGGTCACCACAACCAGAGAAACCAATCTCCATTGTCGGCAGGCTCCAGCCGGAGATCGAACCCCTGGCTGCCCAGTTCGCCCACCAGCGCGCGGGGTTGAGTGGAAGTGATGACAAAGAGCCCTTCGTCCGCGCGAAGCGCGTGAATCTGCTTTCGAATTGCCTCTCCCGCCTCGGTCCCGGCACGGTTCGCGCCCCGCAGATCACAACGCCGGAACCGGCGGATTTGCGAGGCATCGTGGCCGTGAGTTCGGCGGTTCGTCTTGATGCGGTCCGACGAACGGTTGAGTGCTGCGGAATCGCAGGATTCGGTTTGAAGACTCCGGATACGTTGTGCGCTCATTCTGAGAACAAGATGGTCGCTTCGGCCCGGCGGCGCTCACCAGACCTTGGCCATGTCACAACATATTTTGGCCAATTGGCAGGGACGGACAGAGTGCGACTGCGCTACGTTTTCCGGTGTTTGGTCCCGGCAAAACTGAGGCATTACGGAAACCGACGCTGGCCTTTTGAACATCGTTTTTCTATCCTCACCCCATGAAGAAAGTGCGTCTCGGGATCATTGGCCTAGGCAATATCGGCAAGCACCATGCAGAGTACCTTTTGGCTGGAAAAGTCAGCCGCTGCGAGTTAACCGCGGCCAGCGACGTTTTTCCTCAGAGCCTGGAACGATACAAAGGAAGAATCCCGAAGCTCTTTACGGAAGGCGAAGAGTTGATTCGATCGGGAGAAGCGGACGCCGTCATCATTGCCACGCCGCATTACCAGCACACCACGCTGGGCATCGCGGCGCTCAAGACCGGCCTGCACGCGATGGTCGAGAAACCGATTTCAGCGCACAAGGCCGACGCCGAGCGCCTGATCGCCACGGGACAGCAACACCCCAAACAGGTTTTCGCCGGCATGTTCCAACTCCGCGTTGAACCACGCTACGCCAAGATTCGGAAGCTCATTCAGGATGGCGAGCTCGGCGAGATCGTGCGCATCAATTGGATCATTTCGGATTGGTTCCGCACCGAAGCTTATTACGCCAGCGGCGGATGGCGCGCCACATGGAAAGGCGAAGGGGGCGGCGTGCTCATCAATCAATGCCTCCATCAACTCGACATGCTGCAATGGCTGTGCGGCATGCCCGCGCGGGTGCGCGGCTTCTGTCAACTCGGCCGTTACCACAACATCGAAGTGGAGGACGACATCACCTGCTATCTGGAATGGAAGAACAAAGCCACCGGAGTTTTCGTCTCGTCCACTGGCGAAGCGCCGGGCAGCAATCGGTTCGAAATCGCCGGGACGCGTGGCAAATTGGTGGTCGAAAACAACAAGATCACTTTCACGCGTAATGAGGCGGACATGATCGAGTTCAGCAAAACCTGCAAAGTGGGTTTCGCCAAGCCGGACGTGTGGATCGCGGATATTCCGTTTGAAAACGCTCCGAATCCTCACGCGACGCTCCTGCAGAATTTCGTCGATGCCATTCTCGATGGCGTCCCGCTGATCGCGCCCGGCCCGGAAGGCATTCACTCGATTGAACTCGCCAACGTCATGCTTTACTCGTCGCTGCTGGGCCAGACGGTGGAGTTGCCCATGAACAGCGCGGCTTACGAGAAGAAACTAAACCAATTGATCGCCGAATCGAAACACGAAAAAAAGGTTGTGGCAGTAGTCGGCGAAGATTTCACGAAGTCGTTTAATCGGTGAGGTGGCGTTAACCGCCCATTCTTCTGCGGGCTCAAAAAACCCTGACCTCCGTCCGAACAAAGGCCTTGCGAACGAAATCCCTTCAACTAGCTTTAACTCATGGATACTTCGGAGATCAAAGCCAGTATTGATCGGATGTCCGACGATGAACGCTTTTTCGCGGCAGCTTACTTACACCTTTTGGCCCAGGAGCGCGACCCGACCTACCAGGCTTTGCTGGCTGATCGGATGAAACGGATGGACGCCGGTCAGAAGGTGACGCTGGAGCAGGCTCAAAGAATTCACCAAGCGCTCGAATCTGAAGGCTTGTAATGGAACCATGGAAGGTCGTGCTCGATGAAGTTGCTTTTCAATACCTCATTTCCATCAATGCGAGTGAACGCCGCAGGCTGCTTTCGGTGTTCGATGATTTGCGAAATAACCCACACCGCCGCCCGGATTATTTCATCAAAGACGCAGCCGAACGCGATCTTTCCGTCTGGGCAACGAAACCCTTTTTGATCACATACTGGCTGGACTCCTTCGTCTCTGAAGTGCGAGTAGTCAACATAGAGAGGCTTCGGTTTTAGTGCAGCCACAACCTAGACTTTGGAATCCTCACACAGATCATGAACCTCATGGGCATCGGCGACGAAGGCGCGAACACAATTGACGGCCAGATTCGCGCCACTCAAGAACTCGGCTGGCGTCACCTCGAAATGCGCGGCGTGGAAGTGCCGGGCTTTCCCAAAGCCAACCTCCACGACATCCCGGACGCCGCATTCGACGCCGTCGAACGCAGACTTAAGGACGCGGGCGTTGGCATCTATTGCTTCGGCTCAACCATTATGAACTGGGCGAAGACCGTCGAGACGCCCTTTGAAGTGACGTTGGCCGAGGGCCAACGCGCCATCCCGCGCATGCAGCGGTTGGGCACGAAATTCATCCGCGTCATGAGCTTCAAGCCCAAGGATGACGAGGATCGCATCCCGCCCGCGGTTTTCGACCGCGTCCGTGAAGTCACGAAAAGGTTTCTCGACGCGGGTCTCCAGCCCGTGCACGAGAATTGCATGAACTACGGCGGCATGAGCTGGCGGCACGCGGGCGAGTTGCTGGACAAAGTTCCCGGCCTCAAATGGGTCTTCGACACCGCCAACCCCATCTTCAACCCCGAACGTTCCAAACCCAGGCCGTGGCCAAAGCAAGACCCGTGGGAATTCTGGACGCACGTGCGCGATCACACGGTTCACATTCACGTCAAGGACGCCACGTGGAATCCGGCCAAGAACGACGCGGACTACAATTTTCCCGGCGAAGGCCAGGGCCGGGTGCGCGACATTCTCAAAGACGCGTTCGCGCGCGGCTACGACGCCGGCATCAGCATCGAGCCGCACATGGTCGTCGTCTTCCACGACGCACAATCCAAAACCAGCAACGAAGACGCGATGCGCGCCAACTACGTCGAGTATGGGCGGCGGCTGGAGAAACTGATCAGCGAGGTGAAGGCGGAATTGGCGAAGGAAAGGAAGACGAAGGGACCGGCAGCGACTTCGGGCGGTGGAAAGTGACCGATGGCTTGCCGTGCCGCCTTAGGCCACTTAACATTTCGCGGTGCCGACGATTCTCCGGGAGAAAGGCTACCGGATCGGGTTTTACAGTTCTGAACCCGACGAGCCTGCGCATGTGCATGTGCAGAAGGCCGGAAACGAGGCGAAATTCTGGCTGGCCCCGGTGCAATTGAGCTGGAATAAGGGGTTCCGCGAGGCGCAGTTGCGCGAGATACTTCGGATTCTGGAGAAACACGAAGCAAAATTGATCGAGGCTTGGAATGAAACAGAATAACACACCTCCGCCTGATGTCGTGGCCGTTCAGATCACAGAAGACCGGTTGACGTTTAATCTCGAGGACGGACGAAGCGTCAGCGTACCGCTGGCCTTTTACCCAACGCTGCTGCTGGCCTCGCCACGAGAACGTGCGCGTTACGAGATTTGCCATTCTTCGGTGTATTGGCCAGGGCTCGATTGCGACATCAGTTCTGAGTGTCTGCTCCGCGGCGCCAGGGAAGCCCGCAAATATGCACAAAAAGCTCGACGACGCGTGCAGTCGGCCGTGGCCTGATTACGTCGAAGACATCGCTGCCACGGCTTCTCCAGTCACTTCCTCGAGCACGGCCAATCCCTCTTCCAAAGCGTCACGTGGAATCGTGAGCGGCGGCGCGACTTTTACCGTCTGTCCCCACGCGCCGACGGGCGCGAAGAAAAGCAGGCCCTTCCAGAAGCAGCGTTCGACGATGGCGTGCGCGAGATCGTGGTCCGGTTCCTTCTTCCCGCGCTTCACGATTTGCATGCCGCCCACCAACCCGCGCGCGGTCACGTGGCCGATGACTTCGGGATGTTTTGCCTGAATCTTCTTCAATCCCTCCAGCAACGGTTTCTCCAGGCGTGCCGCGTTCGCCGTGAGATTCTCTCTCACGATTTTCTTCACGCTCGCCAGCGCCGCCGCGCAGCAGACGGGATTGCCTGTGTGCGTGCTGGTCATGGAGCCGGGCGGGAATTGATCCATCACCTCGGGCCGGCCAATGACCGCGGAGAGCGGGAGGGAGCTGCTGATGCCTTTGCCGCAGCAGATGAGGTCGGGGACGACGCCATAATGCTCGAAGGCCCAGAATTTGCCCGTGCGCCCGAAGCCGGCCTGCACCTCGTCGAAAATCAGCACGGCGTTGTGCTGTTTGCAGAAGTCCGCCACGGCGCGAATGTATTCGACCGGCGCGAAGTCCGGCCCGACACCCTGGTAAGTCTCAAGCATCACGCCTGCGACGTTCTCCGGCTCCAACCCCTTGGCTTTCAAAGCGTGGAGAAACGTGTCGAAACTGGTGTCGGTCTGCCAGTAGCCGTCCGGGAACGGCGCCTGGATGATCGCGGCATCCTCATTCACGATCCACGATTTCTGCCCCGCCATCCCGCCGGCCTGCTGGGCGCCCAGCGTGCGGCCGTGAAAGCCGCGCTCGTAACCGAGGAGGCCGATTTTCTTTTTTCCCCCGACCTTGATGCCATGCGCCCGCGCCAGCTTCAGGGCGCACTCGGTCGCTTCCGATCCCGTGGTGAGCAGGAACACCTTCTTCAGCGGTTCGGGCGCCAGACTGGCCAAAGACTCCGCCAGGAGGGCGCGCTCCTCGCTCGCAAAACAATAGTTGTGTAGCAAGCCGCTGTTTACCTGGTCGATAATCGCCTGGCGAATCTCCAGCGGGCCGTGCCCGGCGTTGGTCACGAGCACACCACAACTCCAGTCGAGCCATTGGTTGCCGTATTTGTCATAGACAAAAATGTCTTCGGCTTTGTCCCAGACGACGGGCGGCTGTCCGCGCATGGAGATCGGTTCAAACCGCCGCAGTTTTTCCAGCGTGGCCACGGAGTCCGGGTGCGGCAATGGCGTGACGATGCGGCGATACTTGGTTTCCACGCGCGGCACGTCGCGCGGCGTAATGCTGAATTCTTTGCCCATAATGTCGGAGGATTGTTAACCACAGATGGACACGGATGAACACAGATTTTTCGGCTCCTTCTGCGACACGGCAGATTCCACAAATCTGCTACACCGGAGGACGGTTCCCTTCCTGCGTCCTCATTCGGAGAGGCGCCGCTCGCAGCCGAGACGGCCGCGCCGCGTTGCCATAATGAGAATTGCTGTTAAAAAGTGTCCGAACTTTGTCCCCGGACAGATCACTTTTCCGTAGTAACCAGTAGTGGTCGGCAACTTGTTGCGGTCACGCCAACAGAGAACTCGTGCGCAAAATGCGGCGCGCCATTGGACGCTGCCACGAGGCAGGAATGCGCCATCTTCTGCACTTCTTCAGGAGAAGACCGCTTCCAGGTTAGCGGTCAATCCCGTGGCCGGATCTTTCACCACGCCCTCAACGAAACTCTTGAGTCCGCCGTCGGGTGTATAGATGGTGATGGTGCGCTGCGGCGGGTTGACGACCCAGCATGATTTAACGCCGCTCTGGAGATACGCTTCCACTTTGTCCATCACTTCCTTTGAACCCTGAGTTGGACAACCCACTTCCACAACCAGCAACGGCGGCTCGGTCAGGCGAATGTCGTCATGCCGGAAATCCACAGGGTGGCGCGGATAGATGCTCAGATCTGGCGTGAAGGGCCGTCCGTTGAGTTCCAGCGAGAGTTCGCTCAGGACACGGAATTGCTCGTTCTTGGCGAGTTCAATCCCAACGTTCATCTGCACGATTGCGTGGTTCTTGCTGGGCATTGGCTTCCCCCTTTCCTCCTCGTAACTCAACGGTTTCTCCAAAACTTCAGTGTTCATGCCTCAAACCGTATCACGACCTCCACTCAGGAAAAGCAGATTGCTCGAACAAAGTGGAGACCGGACTGTGGTCCGTATCAATTAAGCGCGGTAGGGACGCGTTCCACCGCGATCCCGACTTGTCTCGATCGTGGGTCGAATCAACTGGAAACGAGCAGTGGGAAAACGGCGGTTTCGGTCTCCTCATCGAACGGTTTCTTTCTCGCCGACCCTTGACTTCGTTCAAGCGGCGGTTACTGTCCGGATAGCGTTGACCAGAGACCCGATTGTTCTTCCCGTTCAAGCGAAAGCGAATTGACTTGTGCCTGCTCAAAACGAATCACCATCCCCGGCGCCAGAACCGCGCGCGGGAGTTTTTACCACTACCCATTGGAGCGTGGTGCTGGCGGCGGGCCGGAGCAACTCGCGGCAGGCTGCCGAAGCCTTGGAACGGCTTTGCTCCACTTACTGGTATCCGCTCTATGCCCATGCCCGGCGCCGCGGCTATAACGAACACGACGCCCGGGACCTGACTCAGTCTTTTTTCGCTCACCTTTTCCAGAACGACGCCCTGCAAAAAGTCTCTCAAGACAAAGGCAAGTTCCGATCTTTCCTGCTCGCCTCGCTGAACTATTTCCTGGCCGACGCACGCGACCGCGACCTGGCGCAAAAACGCGGAGGGCGTCACGAGATCGTTTCGTTCGACGAGCAAGAAGCCGAACAACGCTATCGGATCGAGCCGGCGGACCCGCGGAGCCCGGACCGCATTTTTGAGCGTCGCTGGGCCCTGAGCATGCTAGATCAGGTGCTCAAACGCCTGGAGCTGGAATTCATCACGGCCGGGAAAACCGCGCAGTTCCAGCGTTTACGCG